>CBDTWX010000039.1:0-17997 GCA_965364305.1 uncultured Thermoanaerobaculia bacterium | reverse complement strand
GTAATCAACTGGCGGATATACGCAATGAAAGGATCGGATTCATATTCCAGACATTTAACCTTATCCCCGTTCTGACGGCTTATGAAAACGTGGAGTTTCCTTTAATGTTACGAGATTGTCCTGCGGGTGAGCGAAATGATAAAATCATGGAAGTTCTTGAAGATGTGGGCATTAAAGACCAAGTCTTGGGTCGCACCGTTGCTGTGCCGGCGGCCTCCGACTACTGCGGGGCCCTGGTCGTAGACCAGCGCCAGCCAGTCGTCAATCTCACGGAGGCCGGCCATTCGGGCGCGATACTCCGGGTGCGCCATGTAGTTGGACATCCCGGAGGTGTGCGACAGGAGGTGGTGGATCGTGATCTTGTCGCCGTAGGGAAAGCCTTCCAGGTAGCTGGAAACCGGCGCGGTCAGCTCGACCTTTCCCTGCTCCACGAGCTGCATGATGGCTACCCCGGTGAAGGTTTTGCCGATCGAGCCGATGTTGAACTTGGTCTCGAGGATGTTCGCCACCCGATGATCCTTGTTGGCCTCGCCAAAAGCCTTGGCGTAAACGATGTTGCCGCCTCGTGCCACAAGCACCGTCCCCGTGAACAGGTCGAGCCGCGCGAAATCGGCCATCACCCTGTCCATCTCCTTGGCGGGCTCCTGGGCTTCGACCCCACAAGCGACTACGAACCCGAACAGAACCAGCACCAGGAATCGCGCTAACCTTGTCATGCCAATCCTCCTGTGGTGGCGGGTATCTGGACCGCCGCGGGCAAGCGTAGACCTGCATCTCGACCCATCGAGGTGTATCTCTGACGGCCCGGTTGAAAGGGGCAGGTATATTGGTCCAATTCCCGAATATTCAAGAGTTCAATCGGTCCTTTTATCCTGTCCAGATATATCTATGATTGCAGCAAGATTGACCCTGCATGAGAGTTTTTTCTCGTACCAATTTTATCTTGGGATTAAACCCTTTTGCCCACGCATAATCACCCCAACAAACAGCAGCATATCCGATGTCGTCAGCGTCGTTTTCGATGAAGTTCACCGCAAGCAGGCATTCGGATACTTTCAACTCAAAAGCGGTGTCTGAATCCTCTACTACTTGCAGGTTCAGCAACCCTTCCCAGTCTTTCGGATTGGCGAACATTCGTGTATAGGTTTTCAGACTTCGATCTGGAGAACGCTCGGCCTGCTTTCTCCCTCTTTCTAGATTGAACTCGGTTGCCCACTCTTTGATGACCTCGATTGTCTCTTCTTTTCCGAATCTCTTCTGAACTGCTTTCGCCAGGCCGACGAACTGTATATTTTGGCGCTCGATGTACTGTCGAAAGGTCATTTTGATTGGAAATTCACGATCGAACATGTGGATTTTCTCGGGCGCCTTTTCCTGCGTCATTCCGAAGAGTTCATGGCTAAACATGCACGAAAGAGCGCACGCAGGAATGACCTCGAATACGAATCGTCTGCGGCCCGTTTGGGTGTGCCCGATGTTTTTCATTTTTCTCTCCCGTCGTGAGACGTTGATATTGTATGTATAACGATGCGACAGGGTAAAAGTTGCATTCCCCGATCGGAGTGGAGGCCCCGGGACCCATGACCATTCGGTTTGGCCAACCTGTGCCGATGTGTGCGTTGATGCTTTGTGGGGGTGGGATCAGCGACACCAGCGATTTCTCATATTCGTGATCAGTGGCGCCTCAGGCGAGGAGCCTCGCGATCCGACGAACCCCGGTTTCCACGGTCTCGACGGGCTGGCCGGCATAGCAGAGCCGGAAAAACCCGGGCTCGGCGACGCGGCACGCGGCGCCGGGGGTGAGATTGACGCGGGATCGCTCGAGAACCGTCAGCCACAGCGTGCGCTCGGACTCCCACGTCGGCTCAGCCAGACATGACCTGAGATCGAGCAGGACAAAGACACCGGCCTCGGCCGCCACGTAGCGAACTCCTCCGGCGTCCAACGCAGCGCAGAGGCGAGAGTAGGAACCCCGCAGGAGCGCCCTCATGGAACCGATGTAGGCGTCGACCCACTCCTCGTCTGAGATCACATCGCCGAGCAGGTACTGGGTGTGGCCGGAGCAGCACGCCCAGTAGGCGAGCGCGTCGACGGCGGCGTTGACCGACTGGTTTTCACTGACCAGAACGCCACAGCGGAGACCCGAGGCTCCGAAGTCTTTGGAGAAGGCCCAGACGATGTGGACTCGCTCGCCAAGCGACGGCAACAGCTCTGCGCAGCTTGTAAAGGCCCGTTTTCCGAAGACCGACAGGGCGTAAATCTCGTCGAACACCACGTGCAGGTTGCGTTCCTCCGACCAGGCCAGCACCCGGCTGATCTCCTCGGGTGATGCGACCGAGCCGAGGGGGTTGTCGGGCGATGTGAAGAGCAGCGCCTTGACCGGTCGTCCGGCGTTCGCGACGGCCCGGTCGAGCATCTCGGTGGTGAGCTGGAAGCCGTCGTCGATGAAGCGATGCACCGGGACGATGGTGAGCCCGTTGCGCAGCTCGAGGTCCATCCAGAACCCGGCATAGCTCGGCGTCGGCACGAGGACGCCGTCACCCGGATCGCCAAGAGCATGGAAGAGGATCTCGAGCACGCTTCCCGCGCCGGCGAGGACGGAGATCTGCTGCGGGTCGAACTCGCGGGCGAGAAAAGTCCGGCCCATGAAGGCCCCGAGTTGCTCGCGGAATCTCAGTGAACCGGTCATCGTGTCGTAGGCGAGCGCCGTGCCCGGCACCCTCGACGCTCGATCGAGGCGATCGGCCACCATGTCCGACACCAGTCGATTCTCGGCTTCGCACAGGCCGATGTAGCCATCGGGGTTGACGAGAGAGTCGTAGGGGTCGGCCAGGCATTCGTAATGCCGCTGCAGGTACTCGGGCATCGCGTCGCCCGACAAAATCTTCTGTGCTCGGCGAGAGAGGCCACGAGTGTCGAATCTCATGGGCGACCATTGTACCGGGCGACCGGAATTGCGGTGATCGATTCAGGGCACGGTTGAACTCCAATATGACGTGTTGCCGGACTCGAAGCCGTCGGAGAACACATGGGGTTCGTAAAGACCGGCGACCTCGCCGGCGGAGAGCTCGCGATCGTAAAGTCGAAGATCATCGATGGCGCCGGCGAACCGGTTCGTCGTTTCGCCGTCCTTGCCGATTCCGAGAGGCGCCGTGTTGTTTTCGGGCAGGCCCCCCATGAACCTGGTTTCGACAAACGATCCGTCTACATAAAGGCTGATCGGATGCATGCCGCCGTTTGCGGCCCCTACCGTGACCGCAACATGACGCCACGCACCGGTGCCGCAATCGAAAAACGGCCCATCACTGAACCGCATTGAATTGCCGGCGATCGTCACCTGAATCCCGCGCTCGGCGACCGGGTCCGGACACACCAAGCTGTCTCCGAAGTACACGGAGATCGAGTACGCCGTGTGCATTCCCTTGCCGGCGAGGACTGCGAATGTGTGGATCATTTCGTCCTGGCGAAACCACGCACTGACGGTGAATGCATCCGTGATGTCGAGCGAGCTACTGTCGGCGGCCTCCAGATACCCGGTGCCACCGACCAGGATGGCGCTGTTCGGGCTGCCGAAACGATCTTCGGTGAGCACCGCGCCGATGCTGACGGCATGATTGCCGAAGCCGCTCGCGTCGTCGGTGTTGCCGTTGAATGGGTAGTGTGCGACGGGCCCATCCGTCGCGGCCGAAGGTGTTGCCGACAACAACCCAAGTACTGAAACGAAACCCATGATGCGCACGACGGCGGAACCAGACAGCAGATTCGACCACTGGTGCGGATGACGCATGTCAACCTCCTCTTGGAAACACACGGTTCACGAAGCCTGTTTCTACCTCCCTGCGGGTCAGGCTACCTCCACCTCTTTGATCCTCGCCCTGTCGAGATCGATTTCGCCGAGGCCTAGATCGTAGGCTTTGCGGATCATCGTGACCTCTCGCCCTACAAGGCCGAGCAGAGTTGCGCCGTAGGAGTCGAGCGCCACGCGGTCGACTCCGGCAACGACCTTCTGGGGCTTGGCGATGTCGCCGGGACCGAAGGGGCCCTTGCTGGTGAGAATGGTCATCGCGTCGGCGACGATCAGATCGGGTTTGCGCACGACGGTGTTGAGGTCGGCGATGCATTGCTCCATATGCAGCAGGTCCTCACCTTCAAAGGTGGGGTGAAATAGGCGGTTGTCGGTCGGGTGTGAGGCGCCCATGTAGTTCTTCAATGATCCGGTGAAGCGGGAGCCGACGTGGTCCTTGAAGATCGGTAGGTTGATGAACACGTCGCACTCGTCGAGGACCTTGAAAACGCGGATCGTGTCGAGTGCGACGCCGCGCGGGACATCGAAGCTGTTCCACAGGCTTTCGTCCTCACTGTCGACCTGGACGAACTTTGCACCGCTGTCCTTGACGAACTCCGCGATATTGCTTCTTTCGAAGTACTTGCCCGACTGCCAGGTGAGCCAGCGAACCTCCTTGGCGCCCGCCTTTTTGCACAGCTCGACCACCGTCTTGACGAGGACCGGATCGGTCGAGGTTCCGGGGTGGGATCCCTGGGCGTTGGGGAGGATATTGACCACCTGTCCGGAGCTCACAAAGCCGCCGATGCCTCCGAGCGCCTCGATCACAGCAACGGTGTTCTTGGCGACATCCGGACCGTGCGCTACCGCGAGATCGGGTGGAGTATTCTGGGGCTGGTCTCCGAAACCGACCCCGGCTGCCAGAAGGGTCCCGGCTGCCGCTCCGGTTGCGACGAATTCGCGTCTCGTAACACCCCTGGAAAATTCCTTTTCTTTCATGACGTCTCCTTTGTGATCCGAAGAGTGATCAGATTTCCTGTACGACGCGCGTTGATCTGGTGGGTCCTGGTGACGAGATCGACGCTGTCGGGGCCCTTGGTCTCCGCGATGGTACCCCCGGAGTCCGTACATTTCTGCGGCGCCTCACGGAAGGCCTGCTCTGCGGCCGTTTCATCCTGCCATTTCAGGACCACCGCGAGTATTTCCTGGTCGTAGCGAGCGACCGCGCCTTCGACGAAGCCGGGAAAGAACGTTGCCGCCGGTCTGGCGGAATTGACGAACCCGAGCTGGCCCCTGAAGTAGATCTCGGAGCCGGGGACCCGGTCTCCGCTCGGCAGCTGACGGAGAAGATCTGGTTCGGCGCCGCCCGGCGGCAGACACGCGGCCACAGCGCCGGCGATCTCCAACACCTGCTCGCCGACATCGTCGAACTCGGTTTCGGCAGTAATCGCCGAAAGCTCGTTCCCGCTCCAGAGGTGCAGGTAGTAGTCGGCGGCCGTTGCGCCGCGAGCGAGGTTCACCGGCCGCCCGCTCCCGGAACGGGCAAAGGTGTAAATGCCAAAGGCATCCCGGCTCATCGTGTAGATCTCCACCGAAATCTGATCGTCACCTCGCCTGTACCGTTGCACCGTGACCTTTTCGAACCCGTACTCGTGGTAGATCTCGGCGCCGCCGTTGATGTAGACGAAGAGGTCGTCTCCGGCGTAGATCTCGGGCTCACCGTCGGCACTCCACGATCCGATGGGCCTGGGTGGGCATGGACTGCTCGGGCTGTTGCACGCCGCCACACTCAGAACCCCTGCGATCACGGCGCAGTGCACACGCGCGTGGCGGCTCAGAGTCCTCACGAGAGCCTCAGAGGCGGGCGGCGTTGATCAATCGCCGCTCCGCGCGGGTTCACGCATGCTGGGTCTCATCGTTCGAGGATACACGGAACGCCGCTCGCACGTCCTCGTGGGGGTCGCATTCGCAACTGCAGTGTGAGAGCGATGGGGGTGACCCGATCGGGGTGGGCGGCCCGTGTCATGCCCTGGAGATCACGAGACTTTCTCTGGATCCGGTGCTTCTACTTCATCGTCCTTCGGGCGGAGCATCAATGCCCGGCGTCTCACGATACTGCTCAACCACAGGGGAATGAACGTGGCCAGATCCCGAAGCTCGTCCTCGATGCCTCGAAGACAGGTGAGCATCCGCGAGCACAGAACTCGTTCGACGTCCGTGGTCGCCTTGCGAGCCACCTGAAGGTCGTCGAGGTCGAGCGACGCCCTGAGCGTGTAGAGAATGACGCTGGACGCGGCGTACAGCTCGCTGACCACTCGACAGGACTCGGGAAGATCGCGCGAGTGTGACTGCAGGACCTCGAGCTCGCCGAAACGGATAGCGCGAAGCCCCGCGATGGTTTTGAGCTTCGGCGCGAATACGGACTCGAGCGCGTCGAGGAATTTCGCCAGACGATGCCACTCCTCGGTCGACGGGAGCTTGTTCGACCTCGCCATCGTTTCCATCACGGATCCGAGGTCGGCGTAGCGCCGGGCGTTCAACCGCGAGAGATCCTTGTTGAGCCGATCCACCGAGGTTTGCAGCCACTCCGACTCCTCCACATCACGGGGGAACTTGCGGGCGAGAAAATAGTCGACGTCGTGCTGACTCCTCGGGTCGGCAGCCAGGATTTCGCCAAGAGTGTCGACCAGAATCCCGTGCAGCTTGCCGATCGTAATGCAGAGAGTTCTTCGGAGCTCTTCGAACTGGTCCTCGTCGGGACGATCCGGATAGCGGTCGATGTGCGCGAATACCTCTCCGTCGAGAAAGGTGAGGGTTTGGCGAGCGTTTGACACCGCCTCGTCGAGATTTGGCAACGCGGAGCTCTGCTCCATCGATGGGATGACCTTGGTTTTGACCAATCCGCACACGGTGCGAACCGTTTCCCAGATCTCGAGCAGTCGTGTTGGAGAACAGTGGAGAATTGCGAAGTTGCTCTCCAGAACTTTGTCGAGGCTCTGGACACATCCCAAAAGCATGCGGATGCGCGGGTTCTGCGACTGCACCTTCTCGAGGGGCCACTCGGGGGGGAGTGCGCTTGTCATGTCTACCATTGTCGCATTATGAGACGTTCCTGGCGTCGACTTCCGAAGACGGTTCCGCCCTGGCTAGCCCGTACTTCTCACCAGGCGTCTACTACGGGCTAGACCCGCGGTGGGCGGCCGCGCCAGCCACCGCCGGTGTTCATGCTCTGCCAGCCCCAGCGCAGCCAGCCGACGATCGCGCTGGCCAGCCACAGGGCCCAGGCGAGCATGGCCAGCCGGTAGAACAGCAGGGGAAGCGACAAAACGCCTGCCTGAGGGAGCGGACCGTCGCTCTGGTCGTCGAACCATCGCAGGTCGTAGGCACTCGATCCGTTGCCCACGACGTGCATGTCGGGCGAACCGAGCAGCCCGTACGGGACCGCAACCAGCATGCACAGGAGGGCCGCCACGGTGAGCCCGATCAGCGCCAGCTGCACGAGGTCGAAACGCCACCAGCTCAGGCCGTTCCCGATCTTGGAGCGCAGGTGGAGGGCAAACAGCCACACCACCACAACGACCAGCGCCGCCCACGAAAAGGTCGAGAATCCGAGCCCGAGAAGGAGCCAGTGCGTGAAGCGCAGCGGAGTGCCGCCGAGTCGTGAGAGCAGGTAGGCGAGAAGCACCATGACCAGCAGCTCACCCCAGTAGAGAACCGCCGGTCCAACCCGTGGTCCCTGCGTCCCCAGCACCCAGCGTCCCGCCGACAGCCCGAGGCTGAGGTGCAGGTTGGAGGCGCTCGCGCCGAGGCCGACCTCCGGCGTACCAACCCACAGGCCGGCGCCCTGGCCATCGCGCCATCGCACCGTCAGCTGCTGCTCCCCGGGACGGATCGGAATCGCTAGCAGCCCCTGGTCAGGGCGCACGTTGATCGCTGCGCCGTCGAGGGTGACATCGAGTCCCTCCGCATCCGCCGGCAGCTCCACCGTGTGCTGGCCTCCGCGCGTCGAGCGCAGGGTCGCGGACAGGGTGTGCTCGCTCGCCCTGCGGCCGACCCGGGTTTCCAGCCGGACCATGTCCACGGCCAGGGTCGCCCCGGCCACGGCCTCGGGACGGCCCACCGAGATGGTGAGCATCTCCCCCGGCACCGGGTGAAACTCGTGCACCCAGTAGCCCTCGGCGTCGCGCGGGTAGGTTGCCGGAACTCCCTCGAAGAGGGCATTCCACTGCGGGCTGACCACAACCCGCCAGGTCTCGCTGCGCTCGGCCATCTGGTCGGCCTTCAGGCCGATTCTTTCCACCCGATCCAACCGGGAGCGCCAGCTCAATTCGCCGATACCCGCGGCGAGCGCTGCCGTAACGCGCCCTTCGCGGACTTCGAAACCGGGGCTGAGCACGCTCTCACCGTCAAGCAGCGGCACCTCCACGGTGAGGCTTCCCTCGCGCGGTGCCAGACGCTGCACCCGTGTGGTCACGGACCACTCGAGGTCGAGGTCGAGCTCGCGTTCGACGCCCACGAATGGCGCCACCTTGAGGGCCGCGCCCTCGATCCCGGGACCCTCTTCGGTGTCGCGCACTCGAACCAGGCCAAGGGTGTCGGTGAGCAGGCGACCATCACGAAGCCCGCTGACGTCCCAACCAGGGCTTCGCACTTCTACCCGCGCCGGGGCGACGGCGAAGCGAAGCTCGACCGAGTCCACCGGGGCCAGGTCGCCACGCGCCACGACTCGGTGCACGCCACGCTCGAGCGGCACCCACAGCGATTCGCCCGCCCGGCGAAGGAGCTCGCCTCGCGCTGCGCCGTCAACCCGAAGCTCGGTGATCTTCCACTCCGCTTCGCTGGTCGGTACCGGCGCGGCGATCCGATCGGCGGCGTGGATCGTCAGGCTCACGGCCAACCGGTCCGCACTGATCGTAACCACCGCCTCCTCGACGTGTCCGCAGCTGGGGACGCACTCGGGCGCCTCCAGGAGCCGCTGCCGCAGCAGATCGAGCAGGGTGGGGTCGGGCGTCTGCTGGGCTGAAGCGGGTGACGTCACCACACCGAAGGCCAAAAAGAACAGCGCTGCGGTGAGGGGCGTGGCCGTGCCCGTCAGGCGCAGCTCGTTGCGCAGCACCGGGACCAGACGCCATAACAGCACTGCGAGCAGGCCGACCATGACCACCCGCAGCAAACGCGTGAGCCAGACCGGCGTCATCAGCAGACGAACGCGCTGCTCGGGCTGCACCGGACCGCTCCACGAAAGACGGGCGCGCCGCCACTCCCAGCTCGGCTCGCCGCCGCCGGCCTGGAATACGTTGCTCGCCGCGTAGCGCTGGAGCTTTGCGGCTGCCGGTGCTCCCAGCGCTGCCCTCTTGGACACCTCGTCAATTTCCTGCACCTGCCGCTCCATGCTCTGAACGGGCGCCGCCGGCTCCATCAATGCCGCCTCGTCGTACCGGGTGACCGCGCCGGCACCGCTGGTCCACGCCCCGACGGCCCGCTCCTCGATCTGCGGATACAGGGCGAGCCGCAGCTGGTGGGCGACGAAGGGGAGAATGACCAGAGCCAGCGCCACCGCGGTGAGCGCACACAGGGCGCCGACAGCCGCCGCCAGCCGGCCCTCGGGTAGGGCGCGGCGAAGCAAGGTGAAGATGAGGAGCACGAGCAGCCACCAGAGAGGGCCGACCGACTCGTGGTAGCTGAGGGCCAGGAAGAAGAACGCCAACGTACCCCCGGTGCGACCGAGAAGACGAACGACGAGCATGGTGGTGATCAGGAGCAGGAACACGTCGAGCAGGCTCCACCGGTCGACCCATGCCTGCGGGCTCGAATCGGCGCCGATGGCCGCCACCAGCTCGCGGCCTGGCGGCAGATGGAGGGCAACCGTGACACTCTCGAATGTCGACAGCCACCCGGTCACCGGCAGGGCTCCAGATGCCCGCTGCAACCGCGAGCTGGTGCTGAGGCTGACCGAGGGGTCGCGCAGCTCGACCCCGGTCAGATCGGGCTCACGGCCGCGGGTGACGAGGAGCGGTTGACCGCCGGCGATGGCGCGGCGGAGCTCGAAGGGAGGCGCGACGTCGAGGCGAAAATCACGGACCATGCGCCCCGTGATGGTGTCGCGGGCGGTCATTCCACGGCCGGAGAAGTCGAGCCACAGCTCGCGGTACAGCGACAGACGGTTGGCGTCGTCGGCCATTCCCCGGCTTCGTTCGTCGACCTTCAGCTGCACACCGTCGGCCATGACGAAGGCGGGTAGCTGAGCCCATTCGGCCGGGACGTCGACCTGGCTCGGGTCCACCGGTCTGCCCCCCGAGGGCGTGGTGACCCGGAAACGTGGTGCCGCCTGATAAGACCAGATCTCTTCGGCCGGCCAGTCGATCGAGGGCAGGTCAGCGGTCACATGATCGAGGGGAGCGAGCCCGCGCCCACCGACAACGACCTGCCAGTTGCCGGGCCTCAGCTGCACCCGCAGCCGGCCGTCCGTGTCGAGCAACGCCGGCAGAGTGCTGGCAACAGAGGTAGGAGCGAACCCCTCGGGCAGAACCGGCCCGAGCACCACTTCACGCCCCTGGCCCGAGACCTCGAGGCCGAGACGGGTTTCCATCAGGGGAGGGAGGCCGTCGGCGAGATTGCGGTAGACCACCACCGACAGGGCGTCGGCGCGCCCGGCCAGGGCCTCGCGACGCCCGAGCCACAGAGACCGCCCGTCCCGCTGCAGCGGAAAGACCGGTTGGCCGTCGAGAATCAGGTCGACGAGGGCGATCTCCTGCGGGACCGCCAGCGACTCGGGTCGCCGCTGCCAGGCAAGCCTTCCCTGCACCCTGTGGCGGCCGCTGCCCACGCGGATCCCCGGACCACCGACTCGCGCCACGACCGGTTGTGCAGCGCCGTTGACGCGCACGTCGAGCGGCCACCGAAGAGCATCACCCGGCAGAGGCAGCCAGGTGTCCGCATAGGCTGTCCAGGTGATGGCAAAGCGGGCACCGTCGGCGCCCGCCTCGAGGCGAAGGCTTTGAGGCCAGGCGCACACGTGGTGGTCGGGCTCGCCAAAGGCTCCATTCATGAAAAACGGACAGGTGCGGTGCTCCTGTCCGTGCAACGCCCAGTCACGCCACCCGTCGAGGGCCGGCGGGACCTCCTGAGCGGGAGCGATCACAACTGGAATGATCGCCACGGCCCAACCGGCGAGCAGAAACGACAGACTGCGCAGGCGAAGGATCATTGGAGGCCTCCCCGAATCCCGGGCTTCGACGATCAGGATCAAATGTTGCCTCACCATCGTATCTCGAACCGGGGCCCGCGCCTGCGTGCACGCTGTTGCCGCCTTGCCCGGCGGCTCGATGTGCGATCCCCCGCATGGACCCGAACAAGCACCAGAACACCGTGTTAGCCTAAGGGTGGACGAGAGGATCCTCCCGGCCCTGTGGGTCACGCGCTTCGAAGGTCTCAGGCGCTGCAGCGTTTTGGAGATCGCCGGTGGCAGTCGCGAGGTGGTGATTCCTCCAGGCCGGACGGCAACCAGTGGCGGCTCGCAGGTGGAGGCGCTTTGGAGCGATCGAAGGAAGAAATCCGTTCGGCCGGCGAGTTCTTGCGGCTGGTTGCGAAGACCCGCAAGGTGCTTCGCCTGTACGAGAGCGAGAACGAGATCTCGAGACGCCTCGAAGAAGGGCTGGCGGCGGCGGCGGCCGAGCACCTCGAAGCGTGGGGACCGTGTGAAATCAACGTCCGAGAGTCGGAGCTCAGGCTCGGCGACGTCGCTGTCTACCGGACCGAAGAGCAGGCCGACAACCTCGCCTTTCTGCTGTTTCGCGACGGTATACGGCAGCTCACATTCCTACCGGGTATCGACCTCACGGAGCTCCACGATTTCTTGACGGTGATCAACCGCGTGGACCGGGCAGCCAACACCGACGAGGATCTGGTGACGATCTTCTGGGAGCGCGACTTCACCCACATCCGGTACGTCGCGATCGAGGAGCTGCGCGAAGCCGAGCCCGGCGCGAGCGTCGAGGAACAGCTCAGGTCCGGTCAGTCCGGGAGTGGTTCGACGTTAGGGGACGCCGATCTCGCCGACCTCAACCAGCCGCCAAGCCAGCTGCCGATTGAAGCGTGCATGCTGACCGAACAGGAAGCCGAGGAGCTGGAGCGCCAGCTGGCGGAGCAGGAGGACCTCGTCCTGGCAGAGGTCATCATCGACCTCGCCATCGATCTCACGTTGCTCTCGGAGGCGGCGGAGGCGCGGGAGAAGATCGCAGCCGGACTGGTGGCCATTCTCGATCGGTGGATCATCGATGGGGCGGTCGCCGAGGCGCTTGAGTTAGTGGAGATGCTCGATGGACTCGCGACCACCCAGCTGGTGGGTTCCGCCGAGGTTGGGAATCTCAAAGATCGGGTCCTGCAGGATCTCGGGGATCCGAAAAGGCTCTCGACCATCCTCGAAAATGCCGAGACCGGCGGTGCGCCCCCCGGTTCGCTGCGTTACCTGCTCCTGCGTCTCGGCGCGCCGGCCCTGCCCTCGATTGTTGCGGGCCTGGCCGAGCTGAAGAGCGTGCAACTCCAATCGGTGGCGGCCGAGTTGATTCAGGCAGCCGGCTCGGTCGGCATACAGCACCTCATGGAATATCTCGAGACCGAGGACGCGAGGAACCCGGAGTACTTTCGGGCCGTGCTGCACGTGCTGCGCAGGATTCCCGGTGACGAGACGGTGGAGGTCCTCGAGCGGCTGCTCGAAATTGTAGACCCGCCGACGCGGAGACAGATGCTCCGAAACCTCGGACCATACCGAAACGGCAGAGTCGGAGAGCTCTGGCAACGCCTTCTCGACGACAAGGATGAAAAGGTGCGGATGCAGGCCGTTTCGGCGATCGAACGTGGTGGATTGCCGGCCGCCGTTGAGCACCTGACGAGCAGGGCGACGGCCCCGGGTTTCGCCGACCGGAGTGAAGAGGAGAAGAGCCATTTGATGAGCGGCATCGGACGTCTCGCCGGGGACGAGGCCCTCGTTTGGTTCGAGAAGATCCTCGGCACGGTCAGAGGTGGCTTCTTTGCCTCGCAAAAAGACCGTGAGATGGTACGGGCGGCCGCGGCCGGGCTCCGCGCCGTCGAAACGCCCGCTGCTTCCAAGCTCTTGAGAAAACTCGCCCGATCCGGCAGCCGTCAGGTTCGTGCTGCGTGTCGGCCATTGGTGGAGACGTCGGAGAGGCGGGTATGAGTCGCGCGGACGAACCTCGCAGGGCCTCGTCCGTCGAGGCCCGGGCACTTCTCGATCTCGCCCGAAACGCCGTGCAGCAGATGGTCGTGATCATCCGAAACTCGCAGCTTTATGATCCGTCCAACACGGTCTTCGAGGAACCGATCAGGCGGCTCCGAGCGACGGTGCAGGAAGCGATCGCGCTCGAGGGAGCCTTCGATCTCGAGATCGACGGGTTCGAGGTCTTCGCCAACGGGATCCGGGTCCGAGTCGATCTACGAAATATCCACCTGTTCAGATATTTTGTCGAGCAACTGACCCGCAAGGGCCTCGGTGGGTTGGGCTTTTCAGAGGCTCCCGACGCGGAGACTCTGGAGGTATTCCTCGGTGTTTTGGCAGCTGTTCCGGACGACGCGCAAGACCCTACCGGCGAGTTCAACCGGCGACTGACCGGGGCCGGCATCACCGGGATCCTCGCGCTTCCCCTTCGTCGGCACGAGGACAGACCTCGGACCGATCGCCGCCAGCGGGCGATCGAGGCCTACCAGCAGGCCTTGGATTTCATCCGCCACAGCATGATCAACCTCGAATCACCGGCCGACCTCAACCTGCGCGAGGCGAAACGCATCATCTACAAGCTCGTCGATCTGAGCTACGAGGGCGGCGGCGGTTTTTCGATGTTGGGTCTGACGGCCATCAAGGGCCACGACGAGTACACCTTCAACCACATGGTCAACGTCTGCATACTCGCGATCGCGTTCGGCCAGCGCCTCGGGCTCGATCGCGACCAGCTCTCGCGGCTCGGCCTGTGCGCGCTCTACCATGACCTCGGTAAGCTCGATGTTCCCCGGGATGTTCTCTTGAAGCACGGACCGTTGACCGGCGAGGAATGGGCGGTGATGGGGAATCACACCGTCTTCGGGGCGCGCGAACTGTTTCCGATGATTGCCAGAGATCGTGATGCGGTGACGAGGGTGTTGGTGGCACTCCAGCATCATGTCAACGTCGACGGGAGTGGCTATCCCAGGCTGCGGATGCGCATCGATCCGATTCTGTTCACCCGCATCGTGGCGATCGTCGACACCTTTGACGCCATGACCACGAAGCGCATCTACCAGAGGATATTCATGCCGGATCAGGCGCTCGCCCGGCTGCAACAGGTGTCAGGTGAAAAGTACGATCCGTTGCTGGTCAAGGCGTTTGTCGCGTGCATCGGTATCTACCCGGTCGGATCGACCGTGTTGCTCAACAGCGGAGTGGTGGGAGTTGTTTGCGAGGCCAATCAAGATCCGACATGGGCCCATCGCCCGATTGTCAGACTGGCCAAACGTATCGATGAACGTCCGATACCCAAAGAGGTCATTGATCTGGCCGCTCCTCAGAACACCTCCGTCTCCATCCTGCGGTGCGTCGACCCGGAGATTTTCGGCATCAACGCCGCTCATTTCGCGATCTGATAATTGACGACGGGTGTCGGCGGGCATCACGGTTCACCGTTCGGGAGGCATATCGTTCGCAGTTGATCGCGCGGAAACAGTGCGCACAAACGAATGATATCGCGCGAGACTCCACCGATCCGCGGTACGCTGCTGGTACCTTAATATTGGCCGGAAGGATTCGCCGCAGTGCGCGATCGTACGAACTGGATGCTCGATTCACAACGGTATCTGACAAACGTATTACCTGGAGGTGAGTTGTCATGACATTTTCGACCTTTCTCAAGCAGTACGGGATCGCGGTGGTCGTTTTTCTGGTGACCGATCTGATTTGGCTCGGGTTCGTGGCTCGTTCTTTCTACCAAACGCAGATGGGTCACCTGATGCGCGCCCAGGTCAATTGGATAGCCGCGATTGTTTTTTACCTCGTGTTCGTCGCCGGTATTGTGGTGTTTGCCGTGGCGCCGGCGATCGAACGTCAAAGTGTGTTGCACGCGGTTGGCCTTGGGGCTCTGCTCGGCCTCGTTACCTACTCCGCCTACGACCTGACCAACCTGGCGACTCTGGAGGGATTTCCATTGAAGGTTGCTCTCGTCGACCTTGTCTGGGGCACCGTGCTGTGCGCGACCGTCAGCACCGCTACATTCCTGGTGTCCGAGCGGCTGTAGATGAGCGCGACATGGCTCGAGACATTTCCGCGGCTGACAGTGCACTTCGCGTTCGAGAGGTGAGCAAGCGGTACGGTTTCACGACTGCGCTGGACCGCGCCTGCCTCGATCTGCGACAGGGCGAACGCCTGGCACTCCTCGGGCCGAACGGAGCCGGCAAAACGACCCTCGTGCGATGCATCTGCGGTCGCGCAGTGCCCGATTCGGGCGAGATCCAGATGTTTGGCCGGCTCCTTTCCCGGAGTGGAGGAAGGCAGAAGCTCGGTTTTGTCCCGCAGGAGATCGCCCTTTACCCCGACCTGACCGCTCGCGAAAACCTCGAGGCCTTCGCCCGTTTCCACGGATTGCAGGGCGGTCGGATCCGCGAGGCGGTCGAGTGGGCGCTGAAATGGACCGGGCTTTCCGAGCGGGCCGGTGAGCTGACGAAGACTTTTTCCGGCGGGATGAAACGGCGGGTCAACATCGCGTGCGGCGTACTCCACCGTCCGCGGATCCTCTTGCTCGACGAGCCCACGGTCGGTGTGGACCCGCAAAGCCGTGAGCGCATATTCCTGATGTTGAGCGAGTTGTGGCGTCAGGGTACGGCGATTCTCCTGACCACGCATCAGCTTGAGGAGGCCGAACAACAGTGCGATCGAATCGTCATCATCGACCACGGCCGAGCGATTGCGCAGGGGACACTCACGGAGCTCATCACGAGCACGGTGGGCGTCAATCGGAGAGTGACCTTCAAGCTGGCCGGGCCCGGACCAACGGTGGAGGGCTTGGAAACAGGCGACGACTCGCGAGAGCTCGTCGCTGAGGTCGGGGACGTCGCCCTCGAGCTGCCGGGGTTGCTGTCTCGGATCCGTGAGGCCGGCCGGCAGGTCAGTGACCTCGAGGTTCACTCCCCCTCGCTCCACTCCGTTTTCATCCATCTCACCGGTCGGGAGTTGCGCGAATGATCGGGACGGTGGTTCGAATCGGGTTGCTGCGGATGTGGCATGGAAGGACTGAAATTCTGCTGACCTTCGTGGTTCCAATCGTTTTTTTCACGGTCTTCGCCTTCATCTTCGACGAACAGATCGGACTGGGGAAATCGCCACGGGTGAACCTTGCCATGGTCGACGAGGATGGGACCAAGCTCAGCCGTGAGCTCCTCTCGGTTCTGGCAGATCAGGAAACACTTCGCATCTACTCTTTTGCCGACAACGGAAACGGGGCACACATCTTCACCTCGATCGACCCGGCACGGGAGCTCGTGCTTTCGGGTGCGCTGCCCCTCGCGGTCGTCATACCAAAAGGTTGGGCGAACTCCTTCACGACAACCGAGGTTGATGCCGTGAGCCTTCAGCTGCTGGCGGATTCCTCGGACCCGGTAGCCACCCAGGTGGTCTCCGCACTGATCCAGCAGATCTCCGGCCAGATCCTCGCCGAGCGGGCCCGGCAGCAGATCCAGACCGTTCTGTCCCTCTCGGCCGACCAGTTCTCCGCGTCCCCGGTGGCCCGGTTCACGAGCCCGGTGGCCATCGATGTGGTCGATCTATTGGCCTCCGACAAGGCGAACCCGGTTGTCTCGATGTACGCCGCCGGAATCGCGGTGATGTTTTTGCTCTTCGGTGCGGTGGGCAACTCCGGAACGCTGCTCGAGGAGGAGGAAAGCCAGACTCTCGAGCGACTGATGTGCTCCGAGCTCAGCATGACCCAGCTTCTGGCCGGCAAGTGGATGCTCATGACGATTGTCGGTATTGTCCAGGTCACGGTCATGTTCGCCTGGGCCCAGCTGGCCTTTGGCGTGGACCTTCTCGGGCACCTTCCGGGTTTTGCGGCCATGACCGTGGTCACCGCAGGAGCTGCGGCCAGCTTTGCGCTGACCCTCGCCGCTCTGTGCAAGAACCGTGTGCAGCTGAACGCCGTAGCCATCATTCTCATCCTCTGCATGTCGGCTCTCGGCGGCAGCATGGTCCCCCGTTACGTGATGAGCGAGGCCATGCAAGGAATTGGCAAGCTGACCTTCAACGCGTGGGCCCTCGATGGATACATCAAGGTCTTTTGGCGAAACCTCCCGGTGGCCGATCTCGTGCCGGAGGTCACCGTCCTGGTTTCCGCCTCGGTGGTGCTTTTTGTCGCCGCCCGCCTGCTGGCCCGCCGATGGGAGAGCTCGTGACTGCGCCGGGGCTGCCCTCTCGATCAAACCGTCCGCACCTTTCTTTCTCTTCAGTTTTCGGCGGGTCTACAATAGGCGCATGATGAGCAAACTCAGACGATGCGTGCTCGTGCTTGGTGTCCTGACCGTCACCGCCTGCGCCTCGGCGCCGCCAGAGGTCCCGGAGGCCCGGCCTTCCGGCAAGGGAGGTGTCGAGGTGACGATGACCGGTTTCAAGAGCGACCAGGGGCAGGCCATGGTGTCGTTCTACGTCGACGCACAAGGGTGGCCCGATGACGAGGAGCTCGCCTTTGCGACCGCCGTCGTGGCGATCAGCGAGGGACGCGCCGTCGCCGTGTTCGAAGAGGGTCCCGCCGGCACCTTTGCGGTCTCGGTCTTCCACGACAAGAACGGTGATCGTCGGCTGAACGCGGTCGCCGGCATCCCGTCGGAGGACTACGGCTTTTCGGCCGACGCGCGCGATTTCTTCGGCCCGCCAAGCTTCGAGGAGGCGAGCCTCGAGCTTGCAGCGGGAGAGTCGAAGCAGATCACGGTCCGGGTCAAGTAGGAGGTGGGATGAAACTCATTCTGCCCAGGGACGGAGAGCACGACCGGGTCAGTTCGCCGCTGACCGCAGTTGTCGCCGGCGGCGGGCTTGCAGGAGTGGCGGCGGCGGTGGTGCTCGCCGAGCGGGGCGTGTCGGTCGTCCTCGCCGAGCGCGAAGCCTTTCTCGGCGGCCGCGCCGGGGCGTGGACCGAGCAGCTCTCGACCGGTGACTACGGCCTCGTCTTCGCAGCCTCCCACGGGAT
>CBDTWX010000038.1:0-18097 GCA_965364305.1 uncultured Thermoanaerobaculia bacterium | reverse complement strand
CACCGCCGCCTGCCCTGCGGGTACCGGGAATCATGGCGATCTGGTGGTCCACCTTGCCGTGCCACATGCGCATGCCGGGGTCGATGGTGCCGGGGACATCGGCCAGCTCGTCATACAGCGGCAGGAAACCCTGGTCGGTATGCCACTGGTTGCCGGTGTCGTCCTCGAACCAGCCGGCGAGGCTGCACTCGTCCTCCCAGTGGATGGGCACCCAGTTGAAGTGAATGGCCTGGAACTCCGACAGCGGCGCGCCACCGGTGTATGAGTCACCAACCGGGCGCAGGCCCCATGACCGGTCCTTCAGGCCCAGGGTGGTAGCGCCGTCGACCTTGAGTTCGCCACCGCCTGGTTCGACAGTGTCGACGAGGGCAGCCATCAGAGCGTTGAGCGTTTCGACTGCGGAGTCACCTGCGATCAGGGGCCGGCCCCATGCCCTGAGCTCGGGCGATGTCCGGAGCACCGGGATCACTCGATCACGAACCGCGTCGCCAACGTCCTTCCAGCTGACCCCGAAACCGTAGTTGAGCCAGGGCATCAGGTCCTGGGCGGGTGGGGCGAACGGTTCGATCGGCATCGGTGGCACCAGCTCGGCACGCCAGCTGAGCATGCGGAGGCCGTTCCACTCCTGCTCGCTTCGCTCCAACCCCTCGAAGTTGCCATCAACCTGAAGATCGATCTCCGGCGGTACGAGCAACACATACTCGGAGAGGCCGAACGCGCGGTCGGGATCCGCGAAGCGGTAGAGGTACGGCGGCAGGTGGCCGTCGCGGGACGCTCCAGTGGCCTCGACGTGCGCCACATACTCCTCCTCCACCAGATCGCCGGGCTCGACATCGCTGAGATTGATCGCTCCCTGGCCCTCCCGAAACTCGCTCGGTACGACCACCCGCCCATCCGGTTTGAGAATCCGGACCTTGAGGAGGTAGGCTTCGGGCAGAGGCTGAAGGAAGGACGCGCGCCGAGCACCCACTGGCGTGTTGGCTCGGGTCAGCCCGTGGTAGTAATAGAGGCTCGAGCCGTCGGAATAGATACGCTCGACCGCCTGGTCGAGGAGGAGGACCGTATCGACGTCGGTTCCGAAGTCACGGTTCTGCTCGGCGAACTCCCGGCCATCGACGGTAAACGATCCAAAGAACGGCACCTTTCCGAGGCGCCAGGCCAGGGTGAGCAGCTGGAGATTTGAAGGATCACGCTCGAGCGCCGCGTCGAGGGCTTCATCAGTCGCCTCCGGGTCGCCTCCGGCAAGCACCAATCCGAGCTCGTCGAATGCCCAAAGATCTCCCCATCGCGATCTCGCTCGATCGAGCTCGGCGCGGGCGGTTTCGAGGTCACCGTCCTGGAGGTGGAGTCGAATGAGCTGCACGTCGAAGTCCGGGTCCCACGCAGAGTCGCGCAGGCCAAGGGTTGCGGCCACGGCCTCCGACACCCGGCAACTCGAGGCCAGCTGACCGATCCAGCGGGTCTCCACCGGGTTGGTCGTGGCGAGAGCACGGAGCAGGACATCCCGTTCCCGCCAGCGCTCGAGTGAGGCCAGGACCTCGAGACGGAGACCGGTGACACCGAGAGATCCGGGGAGTGCCGCCTCCATCCTGGCCAGGCCCTCCTCCGCCTCTCCTGCCCAACCGCGTCGCACGGCCTCACGAACCCAAAGACGGAGAACACGCACGTCGTCTTCGTGGTTCTCGGTCAACGAATCGAGAATCCGTTCCGAGTCCTCGATTCGTCCATCTCGGGCGGCCAACGACCGCTCCAAGAGCTGAGCACCGGTGATGGAGCTCGCCTCGCGCAGCAGCTGGGTGACCCTCCGAGCTCTTTCGACGCCAAGATCGGTGCCGCCCTCGACGTACAAATGGTGGGCCAGGGCAAGGGCCGACCATGGGTCATCTGGGTCTGCAGCACGGGCCTTTGCGATCCAACGAAAGGCTGCCTCGGGGTCGCCGCGCCCTCGAGCCAAGCGCGCCGCCAACAGCAGATCACGAACCGGAACCTCATCGGCAGTGACGCGCTGGGTGAGAGCCGCCGACGCGGGCGGCTCCTCTCGCCGAACCTGCGAGGCCGCCCAATCACCCGAGAACTGGCCGGCGGTGCTCACGCCGAGAGGGCCGCCACGGTCGTCGAGCAGACTCAACCTCAACTGAGGCATCCGCGGCGACGCGAACTCTACGCGAATCCGGTGCCACCCCGGAGCGAGCTCGATTCGGTACCAGTTGGTCCCGGGATCGCGTTCCCCGCAGTGGCGGCGCTGGTCGACCGCACGACCGTCCATCTCGAGGTTGTAACCACCCTCGGCCTCGATCACCATCCAACCGGTTGTTCCGTCCGAGACCTCGAGGGTCCAGGCGACGAGGTAGACACCGTCCGACGCCATCGCCAGCGGCGGCCCGTGGCGGCCGTCGGGGGTTTTGAACGTGAGTCGAAAAGGCTTGGCGAAATTCTGCCATCGAGTCGGCAGCGGCGGCAGGTCGTCGTCCGGCGGCACCACTCCTCTTTCGAGATCGAGCGTGCTGAACACTCCAAATGGTCCAGAGATCTCTGCTTCGGCGAGGGCACCGGGGGGCGCCCTGAGAGTGAGCCGATTCTCAATGCGGCCGAGCACCAGGCCAAGCTCCGGGTCTCGCCCGTCAACCGCGGCAGTGAGCACCTCTTCGGGCTCCGCCAGATGTTCCACGTTGGACAACCACCAGGTGGCGGCGGCAACAGCTTCGGCGCTCGACGGGTTGTCGGCGATTGTCTGGAGGGCGAGCTCACGAGCGCCGGTGAGGTCGAAGCTCATGTCGCGCTCCCAGACCTCCCACCAACCCGCCGACAGGGGCAACGTCACCCAAAGGGCTGCAACAAGCACCCCAGCACGGATCCTCATGGCGACTCCAACCGGCGTGCCAAATGACGCTCGACTGCGATCAAGAATTCGCGCAGGTCGCCGACCTCCTCGGCGTCGAACAGACCCGATTCGAAACGCAGCAAACCCTCGACTCGATAGCCCTTGCTCTCGGACCCAAAGGAGATGCGCAGCGACCCGAAGGGTGTCTCCATCTCAACGTCATCCGGGAGGTCGGCGGGCGGGCGCCCGAGATCGACGTCGAGGATCCACTCCAGGTCGGGCCGTACCTCGACCATCAGAGGACCGTGACGCTCCCCTCCCGGCATCATGCTGGCGGTCCAGCCGAGTTTTCCAGGAAAGACTTGGATTCCGCCGCTGCTGCTCAACGCGCTCCGCGGCACTGCGCCATCAACCTCGATGATGGACGGGTCGCGTCCGGGCACCAGCTGAAGCTTGGGGTCGCGCGTCAGCTGAGCACCAGGAAACTGCTCCTGGAGCCAACGCGCGAATCGCTGAGGGTCCCGGCTTCCCGCAAACCGAGCTCGGCGGCGATCGGCGGCCTCTCCCGAGTCTTCGACCCGGATCGACAGCTCGACTTCCCCGTCAGTTCCCGGGTGCAAGGCGAAACGAGAGCTCGCCAGGCCGCCACCCACCACCGGTGTGGTCTGTGGCCGGCTCTGAGGGCCATCGATCACCAAAACGAAAGCATTCTGGTCCATCGTGGGAGGCGGAAAGGATGCGTGGCCGGTAGCGGTGCCGTCCAACCATAGATCATCTTCGGGCAGATAGACGATGGCATGGTTGAAGGCTTCGAGAATGGCCGTCTCGTTGCTGATCGGCCCGAGATCGGAAGTGCGCACCATGACCATTCGAGCCGAAACCCCGATCACGTCACACAGAGCCACCAGGAGGGCGGCTTTGTCCTTGCAGTCCCCAATTTTGTGGTGCAGCACCCAGTCGGCAGAAAAGGGACGGAATCGATGCTCGCCAAACTCGAGACCGACATAACGGATCTCGGTCGTCACGAAGTTGTAGAGGCGATCGATACGATCGCGCCGGTCGTCGTAGCCATCGACCAGGCGGTGGGCGGTTTCCTCGACCGTATCTGAAACACGGACTCGGGGTGCCACGTGGCGCCCATACCAATCTGCGAGATCGCCCCACTCTGGGTGATTCGAGTACACCAAATACGGTGTGGTGAGCAAAACCGGCGGCGCCGGAATATCCGGTGGGATGGCGGGCAGATCCTGCCAGCGCCAATGCAGGTGAATGGCACCGTCGTCGGTGGTAACCGTCTCTGGTTCGCCTTCGAGGTGGACCATCTCCCAGTCCGGGAGAAGGTCCGGGGATCCGCTCAGCTCGACCTCCATCAGGGCAATCGGCACCCCTCGACCGAGACGGATCAGGCCCCCGCTGTAGGGACCCGTTTCGTTCGCTTCCCCGGTCTCGGTGCGAATGTAGACGATCTCGACCACATCGCCGTCCTCCAGCTCGGAAAAACGGAGCACTCTGAGCCGGGTGTCGTAAAAGATATTGAACTCGGGTTCGGAGAGGCGCGGGCTGTCACCCTGGCGAGCTCCCACCTCGGAACCATCACGCCTGATGATACGAGCTCGAAGCACCCTGAGGCGCTCTTTCTCCGCAACAAAGGGAACGTGATGAACGAGCAGATCGTCAGCGCGATCGGAAGCCGTAATGAGGTATGCCTGCTGGACCCGCTCCTCGGTGAGATGCGACGGGAGAAAATGAACCTCGCGGTGTTCGAGGAGCATCACCGCCGGTCCTATCGATGGTGCCTCATCAGCCATCTGCCAAAGCTCGTTGGTGGTGCGAAGCCAGTCGAGATCCTCACCCGCGCCGCCCAACAGCTCTGTCAAACGCTGGGCCCGACGGTCCTGGGGCCGAGTATCGAGGACTTCTCGAGCCAGGGCGGCCGCCCGTGAGGGATCACCATCCGAGTGTTCGATATTCGCCAACTCCATCATCAAATCGACATTGGTTGGCGAGCGCTGCAGCCCGGCATCGAGGATCGCCCGTGCCCCAGCCGTGTCGTCGTCCGCGGCCGCCAGACGGGCCAGCCGCACACGCACATCGGGTTGATTGGGATCCCGCGCGAGCCGATTCGAGAAGAGGGTGCGGAGGGTCTCTCCGTCACCACAGCTTTCGGCCAGGCTGCGGCGGAGTTGGAAAGTCGCCAACATTCCTGGAGTCAGTGTCTCGAGCCGAGCCACCGCTTCCAACGCAAGCTCCCACCGACGAGCCCGGGCAGAGTTTTCGGCCAGGCTGGTGTTGACCCGCACGCACCGGGGATACTCCCGACCGAGCTCGGCCATCTCCGGCAGCACCAGCGGACCCCACAGGCCGGAGTCGAGATCCAGGATCGCGGACCGGACGGTCGGCTCATCGGCTCCCGCCTCATCCAGAAGCTGGTGCGCCTCTTCGAAGAGCCCACGCTCCCCGTACCAACCGGCAAGCTCGAGGCGAGCCCAGAGGAGATCTGGGTCCGCCGCCAAGGCGTCGGCGATCAGGTCGCGCGCAGCTCCTGGTTCCGAGGTCACCGTCCACTCGAGCAGACGGGCCTCCCCCGGCGAGTCGGCGCGAGCGGCACGGCAGGCGGCACGGGTTCCGCCCCCACCTTCCGGCTCGGGACGATGTGATACCAGGAAGGCCGCCAAGGCCATCCGCGCACCGGGCGTACCGGCAGCAACCGCTTTGCGGATCTCGGCGCCCAGCTCACGCATCTCGGGTACGCGGCGATCAACCGCAGGTTGTTCACCAGGTGGCTCTCGGACCTCGACCACGCCGTCGATCGGTGATCCATCCGGTCGGGTCAATCGCGCCCGCAACCGCCACGACCAGGAGGTTCCGGCCCTGGCGCAGCCACCCGCCACCCACCATCTGGTCCTCGGCCCGTTGAAGGGGTTGCGGGCTCGTGAGCAGTTCCTCTCCGTTGAGCCACACCCGGGCCACCTGGGCGACCCCGAGGCGGACGGCCACCGGCTGTTCGGATTGGCTGGTGATCGTGGTCGCGAGATAGGCCATCTGGCGCTGCGCGGGCCACGCCAGTCCGGCGAGCCGTACCCATCCAAGAGAATCGGTGCCCGGCACCTCGCGCCACCCGGCATCGTCCGCCGGAGGCGATGCCGCCACATCGAAGTCCTGAAGCTCCTCAAGGGGATTGGGCCCCGAGAACCACCACGAGGAGAGACCGCCCATCGTTCGAAAGAGCTCCCTGGCGGCAGCATCACGCCCTTGATCGAGCTCTATCCGGGCGCGGGCCAATCGAAGCTCATCCGCCATCAAGGGGTCGACCTGTCTCGCTCCTGCCATCCGGTCGAGCCCTCGCTCGGCGAGGGTCCAATCACTGAGGGTGGCACGCCACGAGAAGACGAAGAACAGGTGGTGGAAATCGACGGGGCTCACCCCATCCTCGACAGCCGCCTCGACGTGGCGGCTCACACGATCCTCAATCGCTCCCGCGGCGGCGCCCGTCGCCCACGAAACGATGAGGAGCGCCAACCCGCTCTGCAACAATCGGCCTGCCATCGAAGGTTGTTTGCCGCTGTTTGAGAAAAGGTACCGACGGGCGATTTGCGGACTCGTTTTCTTCACCGAACGAGTATGGCAGATCCGAGTCAGTCGAGGTGGTCGAGAACCTCGGCCAAGCTCGCGATGCGCCGGTAGCCATCGTCGACGAAGAGTCCGTGGCGATCGATCAGCAGCGCCTCGAGCCCGGCATCTTCAGCTCCGCGGTAGTCCTCGAGAGGTGAGTCGCCGACATGGATGACAGAGGCCGGCGCGACACCGAGACGATCGAGAGTTCTTTGGAAGATCTCTGGGGCCGGCTTTTCGACGCCTTCGATCGCCGAGACCGTCACCACGTCGAACGCATCGATGAGGTTCAGTGTGCGCAAAATATCCGGAAGGCGACGGTCCCAGTTGGAAATCACCGCCAACGCGATCTTGCGGGTTGACAGCTCGCCCAACGTCGAGACGGCTGCGGGAAAGACATTCCACACACCCGCGTCCGAGAAGGCCGCATAAAGATCGTCGAGGAGTATATCGGCCGGGGCATCGTGATCGAGCCTGGCCAACACGTCGTTGACAAACTCGCCCCACCAGGCTCTTTCCCCCCCGGGGATCGAGTTGTAGCGATCCCACCCGGGCATCGTGCGGAGCTGCATCTCCGCCCACGCCTGGCGAAACACCGGCCCAACGTCTTCCGCCTGCACCGGCCGGCCGAGACGGCTGAGATGTGTCGCGTAGATCTCCGCCGGGCTCGGGTCGCAGTAGATCAGAGTGCCACCGGCATCGAAGGCCACGGCCTCAACAGATTGAGAGTTCATCCGGCGAGGATAGCCGATCTCGTGAAGAGATCGCCATGGTGGGCTTCCGCGGTTCTCGCCGCGGCCTCAATACCTGGCGCTGGTGACTGTCCCTGTCCCTGTTCTCCGCCCCTGTCGCTGTCGGCTGGCACTGCCCCTGGATGCTGTCGTTGACGACTGTCTCTTCCGCTGTCTCCTGCCTCTGATCCTGACCCGCCCGCTGACGCCGACAATGTGTCCGGTGTCCGGCATCTGACATCCGGATCCTGAATCCTGCACCCTTGAATCCTGTATCCGCGTCGGCTGGCGGCCCTCAAGCCTCGAGCCCCAAGCCCCAACGAAACCGGCTATCATGACCGCATGTTGCACGCAATCATTATGGCCGGGGGGTCGGGCACCCGATTCTGGCCGGCCTCGCGGCGCGATCGCCCAAAACAGTTCCTCTCCCTGGCTACCGAAACGCCGCTGCTCCGAATGACATTCGAGCGGTTGGTGGGGCTCGTGCCGGCAGACCGGGTGTGGGTCGTGACAACAGCTGTGACCGCTGAGGCAACCCGCGACATTCTGCCCGAGGTTCCTGCCGAAAATGTACTTGCCGAACCGGTCGGGCGAAACACAGCGGCCTGCACCGGCCTGGCTGCACACGCGACCCTCGCCAGGGATCCCGACGCCACGTGCGTCGTGCTACCCGCCGACCATGTGATCGGCGAAGAGGCGCGCTTTCGCTCGGCGATGGCGGCAGGAGCAGATCTGGTGAGCCGGGAAGGTGGGCTGCTCACCTTCGGCGTCCAACCGACCCATCCGGAGACCGGCTACGGATACCTCGAGCTCGGCGAGGAACACAGCGGTGCCGGAGCTTGGACGGTTCACCGTCTCAAGCGGTTTGTCGAGAAACCCGATGCGGATCGTGCGGCGTCCTATGTCGACTCCGGTCGGTTTCTGTGGAACGCCGGTATCTTCGCCTGGCGGGCAGCGGATCTCCTCGAGGAGACACGACGCCAGATTCCAGAGCTTGCGCGCGGTCTTGAGACGATCAGCGGAGCGTTCGGCACACCGGAGATCGACGGCATCGTGGCGAAGGTCTATCCGTCATTGCCGGCGACCTCTGTGGATTTCGGAATCATGGAGGGCGCACGCAGGTGCTGGGTGATACCTGTCGACTTCCCGTGGTCAGACGTCGGCTCGTGGTCCGCGTTGGCCGAAACCCTGCCCACCGACGACGCCGGAAACACGGTGCGGGGGCGGGTGCGGACGCTCGACGCCCACGACAACGTGCTGGTCAGCACCGGACCCGTGCTTTCGGCAGTAGGCATCGAAGATCTGGTGGTGGTCGCCACCCCGAACGCCGTGCTGGTGGTGCTGAAGGATCAGGCGCAGCGGGTCAAAGAGGTCGTCGAGGATCTTCGCGAGCAGGGGTGGGAGGACGTCCTGTAAAATTTTGAATTCGGAATTCCCACCCTTCCCCCCAAGCGAAACCGCCTTCATCCTGTCATTCCGGCCGAGCGAGCGTAGCGAACGAGTGGAGGAATCTGTGGCCATGAGGAATGAAGAGCAAAATCCTTCAGACCCATAGATTTCTCGACTCGGCCGCAGGCCTCGCTCGAAATGACAGCCTCGGCGCCACAATTTCGTGGGGCGGGCGGCATTCCGAATTCGGAATTCCGAATTCTTCGATCCTACTTCTTTTCGCGCAATCCGTACTGCTCGAGCTTTCGGTAGAGGGTCGAGCGCCCGATACCGAGCTGGCGCGCTACGTCGGAAAGATTGCCTTGGTTCCTCTCCATGGCGCGGACGATAGCTGCGCGTTCGAGCTCTTCGAGGCTCAATCCGGCGGTCTCCAACACCGGCGTATCCCCTGTTCGGGTCGGCACCGGTTCGGCTGTAAGGCCGGGCGGGAGATCGTCAGATTTGAGTTCCACTCCGGACGTCACCAGCAGCATGCGGTGTATCACGTTCTCGAGTTCGCGCACATTCCCGGGCCAGCTGTGGGTCACCAACGCATCCATCGCCTCGGACTCGACGCTGGTCACCTTCTTTCCGGCGTCCCGCGCATACTTTTCGAGGAAGTGTTCGACCAACTGAGGGATGTCCTCACGGCGATCACGCAGCGGAGGAAGAGCAATCGGGAATACCACGAGCCGGTAGAAGAGATCCTGACGGAAGGTGCCCTCGTCGACCATCGCACTCAGATCGCGATTCGAGGCCGAGATAACCCGGACGTCGAGCTCGATCGTCTCGGTTCCGCCGACCCGTTGAAGAACCCTTTCCTGGAGGACACGAAGCAGCCGCGCCTGAGCTGATGGCGACATCTCTCCGACCTCGTCGAGGAAGATGGTTCCGCCGGAAGCCTGCTCGAACTTACCCGGGTGTGTGGCCAAGGCGCCGGTGAAGGCGCCTTTCTCGTGCCCGAAAAGTTCACTCTCCTGGAGACCCTCCGGGATCGCTGCACAGTTGACATCGATGAAGGGACCGTCAGAGCGGAGTGACGCGTGGTGGATTGCCTTCGCCACGAGCTCCTTGCCAGTACCGCTTTCACCGGAAATGAAGACCGTGATCTCGGACTCGAGAACCTTCTCAATCTGATCATAAACCGTACGCATCGCAGCCGACGAGCCGATGATGTTCCGAAGGTGGTAGCGGTTGGATAGCTCTTCTTTGAGGCGTGCGACCTCTTTCTCGAGGCTCCCGTGCGACAAGGCCCGCGAAACGGTCGTGAGCAGGCGTTCCTGGTCGATCGGTTTGACGAGGTAGTCATAGGCACCGAGCTTGGTCAGCTCGACAGCGCGCTGGATATCGTCATCCGCTGTGACGATGATGACTGGGAGCTCGGGGTGGAGGCGTTTGAGCTCCTTGAGGACCTCGACGCCGTCGACCTCGGGCATCATCAGATCGAGGAGCAGCGCATCGGGAGGCGGCCCTGAATTGGTGAGAACTTCTGCCCCCGAGGAGAAAGAATCAACCCCATATCCGGCGTCGGTAACGATGAACGACAGCAGCTCCCGGATCGCCGGATCGTCGTCAACTACCCAGATGGTTTCGTTGTCGGCCATGCTGTTTTCAGTGTACTTCAGATCGTGCCGATGCACACGGGCCCGGGGCTTGGAGCTCGGAGATTGGGGCGTGAGCCATTTCGACTCCCCACGGAGCCCGTGCTCGTGCTCGTGCTCGATTCATCCGCTCACCCAGGCGCTGGATTTCAGACGCTGAATTGCTGCCGCTGTTCCTGATTGCTGATTGCTGCCACTGTTTTCTGCAGCTGATACCTGCCACCCGTCCCTGCCACAGCTCCGGACGCTGATCTCTGACGCCGACTCAGTTCAGGTACTTGGAAAACCAAACGGTGAGGGCTTCGGTGGGCATATCGCCGCGCAGTGCGGTTTCGACCCGACCAAGGTCGGCGATGGCGTTCAAAAGGTCGTCATCGCCATACCGCCCAGCCCCCTTGAAGAGCCCCCCGAGCGCGAACAGCGACAGTGATTTCGACCCGGCCTTGAGCGGCGACGGAGCGTCTGCCTCGACCAGCTCGAGGAGATGTGGACCAAACCCTTTTTTGAACTTGCTGGGATACCAGAATCTGTCGCTCGTGCGCTTTGGCTCCATCTCTTCGGCGAAACCGTTCTCCGCAGCCAATAGGCGAAGATAGAGGAGCTGCTGGAACACGGTCGACGCCTGACCGAGGAGAGCACGCGCCACGCGGTCCTGATTCATCACCCGCCCCTGCCGGTCGCGCACCGCGATGCCGGCCTCCGCGGCGCCCACGATGTCGAGGACCGGTGCAGCCCGGCGCGCGAGCAGCGCGTCTCGGACCACGTCGAGTGATCGGTCTTTGGGAAAGCTGAGGGCGCGCACGAGATCCTCATCGACCGTCCCGTCGTCGCTGGCCGCAGCCAGCTTCCGCCCCTCGGAGGCGAGCAGGCGCGGCGCGAAACCGAGGCGATCGAAGAGCAGCCGTTCAGCGCTCGCGGTGAACCGTACATCGGGTGTGACCCGAGCCAGCACGGCGCGTAACACCGCGCGTTGCTCATCGGTCAGCATGACGTCTTCCCAAGGTTTCGGCTGCGGGGGCACCGGGACCCAATGAAAACCGCCCGCCTTCTCCACCGCCTTGACCAGCGCGCCCTTGGGCGCACGCCCACACATGGCGACCAAAACGAGACCGATGTCGTCGGAAAGACCCTCCTCGAGCAGCCGTACCACGGGGCCGGCGTCAACTGTCGCCTTCACCGCTTTGTCGCCCTGCTCAGAGCCGCGCGCGGCCGAGATGTCCAGCCACGACCCGATCTGAGGTACCACCAACACTCGCCGAGATGCGAAGAGAGAGGGCGAACACAGCTCGACGGCGAGCTCTTCGGGTGTGGTCTCGTCAGAAAGGACCTCCGCCTCGATTTCTCCGAGTTCGGCGCAGACGGACATCACCGTCTCCCGCACTTTTTCTTCGAGGAGGTAATCGTCGGAGGAGGCGACGAGATTGACGAGAGCCATGGATCAGGCCGGGTGCGCCGGAATCGTCAGACGATCAAATCTCTCCACGATCTTGGAGTTCCTGGCAATCAATGCAATGGCGCGCCCACGGAACCGCCTCGAGACGGGCAATTTGAACCTTGTCTCCACACGCGACGCACACGCCGTACTCGTCCTTCTCCAGGCGATCGAGGGCATCGTCGACACGACGCAAGATCTCACGTTCGCCGGCAGTGACTTGATAGCTCAGATCCCGAATCACCGTGGAGAGGGCCCGATCGCCGAGATCGGGAGCCTCTTTGGTGGTTCCCTCTTTCTCGCTCTCGCGCGCGGCCTGGACAAGCTGCAGAAGCGCTTCCCTTTTCTCCACGAGGAGCTTGTTAAAGCGTTGACGCTGTTTCTTGTTCATCTCACGATCCTCCGCTCTCGCGCCACGGGGTCGGACCCAGCAACCATCCCTCATTGTACGCAAGAACGGTGGTACGCACCACCACCGAGAATCGAGGTCGCCCGGAAGAGCTGCTCCCAGAGCAATGCCCGCGCCAGCTGATGTGGCAACGTCAAGGGGCTCAACGAGATGCGCTCATGAGCCCGCTCGAGAAGAGACCCGTCCAAGCCAAGATCGCTGCCGATGACAAAGTCGATTCCAATGACTCCTGCGTCCTCGAGACCGGCCAGCCACCGCGCGAAATCCTCACTGTTCCGGCCGCGCCCTCGTTCATCGAGGGCCACCATGCGCCAGGCCGCGTCGCAGTGCCGAGCAACGGCATCGGCTTCCAGCCGCAACACACGCCGGGGGTCCTTGTCACGACCACCGGAAACCGGCCGCAGCGGACAGTCCTCGGCAGGCCATCGGCGGTTGACACGCTGATGGTAGGCCTCTATCTGTTCTTCGTAGGGGCTCGCCGAAGTACGGCCGAACCAGATGATTCGCAGCCTCACGTCGCATCGCCCTCACGGACGCCGAGCTCGTCTGCCTCGAGCCTGGGCGCATCACCCCACAAACCATCGAGACCGTAGTACGCACGACGTTCCTCGGTGAAGACGTGAACCACGAAGTCTCCGAAATCGAGAAGAACCCAGTCCGCACGGGATTCCCCCTCGACGTGAAGCGGACGGATGCCGGCATCCCTGAGCTGCCGCCGGATTTCGTCCGCGATGGCCGCGACCTGACGGTCGCTGGCACCGGAGCAGATGAGGAGGTGGTCCGTGTAGGATGTGAGGGCTCCGACCTCGAAACCGACTATTTGAAAAGCTTTTTTGTCGGCGGCCGCGCGAGCTGCGGCACGGATTGGGCTGTCGACGTCAGCCATCATCCCACCCCCCCCGGATGTGGGCCGTACAACCCATACTTCTCGATATATGTGTGAACCTCGTGGGGAACCAGCTCTCGAATCGGCAGACCTCGGCTCTGTCGGTTACGGATCGAGGTTCCGGAGATCGGAAAAGGCTCATGGTTGAGCAGGTAAATGGTGAGCTCTTCGGCGTCGGGGACATCTTCAAAGGGCTCGACGACCCTCATCCGCGGAATCAGTTTGTCGGGAACCCGAGATTCGAGCTCTTTGCCCCACATGTGGGCGCGGTGGAGCACCACGAGGTGCACCGAGTCGACGAGCTCCTCCCACAACTCCCAGGTCGCGATCTGGGAGAACGAGTCGGAACCGAGGATGAAGTAGAACACACCGTCCGGAAGGCGCACCTGGAAGCGCCGCACCGTCTCCACGGAGTAGGTGGGCTGAGGGGCAAATACCTCATCGTCGGATGTGTAGAAGTTTTCGTAGGGCAGGGTTGCCATGGCCACCATCGCGAGCCGGTGGGTAACCGGTGTCAGCGGAGCTGAATGTTTGTGCGGTGGAGACCCGGCGGGAACGAAATACACCGACTCGAAGTGAAACGTCTCTTGAGCTCGCACCACTGGAACGAGATGGCCCAGGTGAAAGGGGTCGAAGCTTCCTCCATAGATCGCGATTCGCTGTGTCATGCCTTTTCCTTCACACCCTCGGTCAGATCGAAGAGCAACCCCAGCATCACATCCACCCCCTCGCCGGTCACCGCTGAAATGGCGCCCCATCGGACCCCGTGGTCAGCGGCCACAGACCCGAGCTCGGCACGAGCCGCATCTCGGTCGACCACGGCGTCAAGCTTGGTGCCTACGAGCACCCACGGTCGGTCCTGAAGCGGGGCCGGGTGCGCCTCGAGCTCATCTCGAATGGTATCAACTCGACCTCTGAGCGGTGAATCGTCCGCCAGATCGACGAGGTGGGCGAGCACCGGGCAGCGTTCGATGTGGCGCAGGAATTGGGTGCCCAAACCTGCGCCCTCGTGGGCACCCTCGATGAGACCAGGTATATCGGCCATCACCAGAGTGCGCAGCTCGTCGTCCGGCGCGGTGACCACACCGAGATGAGGTTCGACGGTCGTGAAGGGATAGTCAGCGACCTTTGGGCGCGCCGCAGACAGCCGAGACAACAGGGTCGACTTCCCGGCATTGGGCAGCCCCACGAGACCGACATCGGCGAGCAGCTTGAGCTCCAGATCGAGATCCAGCGTCTCACCGAGCTCGCCATTCTCGGCAGTGCGCGGGGTGCGGTTGGTGGCGCTGGCGAATCGTGGGTTGCCGCGTCCGCCCCGCCCTCCCCGGGCCACCACCAGCTCCCTGCATTTTTCCACCAGATCGCCGAGCACCGCTCCCGAGGCTGCGTTTCGAACCACGGTGCCCGGGGGCACCCGAAGCATGACATCATCGCCACCCGCGCCGGTCTTGTTCGAGCCTCGGCCGTGCTGACCACGCCCGGCCCTCACAAGACGCCGATTGTGAAGGTGGAGGAGGGTGTTGAGACCCTCGTCGACCACCAAGATCACGTTTCCGCCGCGCCCCCCATCGCCGCCGTCCGGTCCGCCGCGGGGCACGAACTTCTCGCGCCGGAACGAGACGCACCCGTTGCCGCCATCTCCAGCACGCACCGTGATTCGTACAGAATCAATGAGCATGTGTCAGACACAGCCCCGGCGAGGCGCCGCCGCGCTCGTGGGCTCGTTTCGAAATTTCATCCAGGGATGTTGACGGTCAGTTGACGATCACGCTGATGAACCGGCCGATCCGGCCCCGGTTCTGGAACTTCACCTGACCCGCGGAGGTCGCAAAGAGCGTGTCGTCTCGGCCCCGCTTGACGTTGTTGCCGGGCTTGAAGTGAGTCCCACGCTGACGCACCAGAATGGTGCCGGCCGTGACCGTTTGCCCGTCGCCGACCTTGGTGCCGAGACGCTTGGCTCGGGAATCACGACCGTTGCGGCTCGAACCCTGTCCCTTTTTGTGTGCCATGATGCCCCCTGGCCCTAGGCTTCGATCGCCTCGACACGAACTCGATAGTAGTCCTGCCGATGGCCCTGCGTCCTTTTGTAGCCCTTGCGACGCTTCTTTTTGAAAACAATGATTTTTTCGCCACGCACCGGCGCCACAACCTGGCTTCGCACCACGGCTCCGTCAACCACCGGCTGACCGACACGAACGGCGTCGCCCTGACTGACCAGCATCACCCGCTCGAAGACGAGGTCGTCGCCCTGTTTGAGATCGGGTTGCGTGCGTTCCACCATCAGCTCATCACCCGGGCTCACCCGGTATTGTTTGCCGCCGTGCTCGACTATTGCGTAATCCGTCATTCCACACCTCTCCCCAGCACAAAGGGGCGCTATTTGTAGCAGAGAGACGGGTTTGTGTCAAATCCGCCCGCCCAACCACCCCTTCCGATTTTGGGCTTCGGATTACAGGTGAGGTCCTGGCCTTCACGTTTTGCGTGTCCCTCAACGCCGACCATCCCAGGGAAATCCGAAACCCAAAATCGGAAAAGGGAGATTCACCCAGTCCCCTCCAGGGCAATCCCTTCACGAGATCGGATTGAGCAGCCGCCAGGTCATCGCGCGAACCTCGTCGAAGAGCTGCAAGGCGGTCATTGCCTTTCCGCGATGCACGGCACCTGAAACGCAGAGAAGCCTGAGGTGGCAGTCCACCTCCTTCGCGGAAGCATAGGCGATCCGCCAGTGATGTGTGCAGTCTCTTCCGATTCTACCGTGGCCGTCGGCGAGATTCGAAGGAACCGAAACCGCCGAACGGATGACCTGGTCGGCCAGGCTCCCCAGCGACCATCCGCCATTCCGGAGAACCCGGAGGGGAACATGCCGCGCTCACCACAGTACGCTGATTCCGCCGCTGTTTCCTGCCGCTGATCGCTGTCGCCGACCTCTGCCGCTGCCACCTGCCGCGGCTTCCCGACCCTGGAGCTACGACCAACGCTGAACCTGACGACAAAATTAGAAACCCGGCTGGCGCTCCCCCGGTGGACGGCGACCCTGTTGGCCGCGGGCACCGGGCCGGCGTTGCTCCCGATTCTGCTGCAGGCGTCGTTTGACGTCCTGGATCTTCTGCCATTGCTCGTAGGTAAGGATCTGGCGCACCTCGATCAGCATCTCGAAACGCTCGTTTTCGAGCTTCCGGCGGGCGGTCTGAAAAACGGCGTGAGCGGCTCGGACCGGTGCAGGATCGAAGACCTCCTGATCAACCGAGGCCGCAAGATCGAGGCCGGCCTTGTCCAGATCGGCTTTCAGATCGATCATGAGCCGTGCGTGTTCGAAGACGATTGCGCGGATCTGCTCCCTCTGCTCTTCAGTCAGCTCCAGGTGATTGGCGATTCGCTCGTCGTCCCACCACTTCCCCGGCAGGACATCCAGGTCGTTCGCCGTCAAAGGACCGACAACCGAGAGTAGAAACAAGAGAATGCATAGACGTTTCACGTGAACCTCCGTTTTCGCCCTCTCACGACGCCCCATTTTCGAAAATGCTCTCCAGATCATCGACCCCGGGGTCGATGGGCTCGAACCCCGGCAGGCTGTCGTCTGAAAGGACCGCATCGACGTCGGCGAGGATCTGCTCGATCGGGACCTCCAACTCGACAACCGGATCACCCGTCGGGGACGGCGACCACACAAGATCGAGACCGACCACCACGATCGCCACGGCTGCCGCCGCGATGAGGGGCTGCAACCAGCGCCGAGTTCTCACCGGTCGACTGGCCGGATCAGCCGGCAGCCTGAGGAGGATCTCCGCCCGCTGGCGATCCCAATCGGGCGTTTCGGCCGCCATCTGCTTCCCCCGCGAAGCAACGAGGTCCTCGAAGGCGGCCACCCGCTGCCGACAGCTCAGACACCCCGTCAGATGCTCCTGGGTTTCCAGTTCGAGATCGAGCCCGGCGACCGCAGCGGTGATCTGTTCTTCATCAAGGTGAGTGCTCATCGGTAGGCTCCAAGCTCGCCACGCAGACGATGCACCGCGCGGTGCAGCTGCGTCTTGACGGTTCCAACGTGAATATCCAGAATCTCGGCAATTTCCTCGAGCTCCATCTCGGCATAGAAACGGAGACGAAATATCTCCCGCTGTTTGGGGGGCAGCTCCCTCTCACGATCTCGAAGATTTTCGACCGTTTGCCGCTGCTGAAATCGGGTGTCCGGTCCGGCCCGGTCGTCCGGCACCTGGCCAAGCACACCGGATCCCTCTTCGTCCTCGGCATCGTCGGCCAATACACCCTCGCGACGTCGCTTGCGGAGGCTGTCGAGGCAGGTGTTGATGGCGATTCGCGTCAGCCAGGTCGAAAAGGCGGCGCGACGATCGAAATCGCCGATTCTGGTGAATGCCTTGACCAGGCTGTCCTGGGCGGCGACATCGGCCTCGTCGACCCCAACGTACTGGCGGCACACCATCCACACCCGGCGCTGGTGGCGGTTGACCAGCTCGCCAAAGGCGTCGCGGTCACCGTTGCGCGCCATCAGCACGAGGGCGTCGTCGTCCATGGGGGCGTCCGATCGAGTGGAATCCATGACTACGGCTCGCAACATAACCATACGACGTTCGACGGCAAATGTCGGTTGACATGCACAGAACCGAACAATTCTGCCTCTGGTCGGGAATCACGCGGTTTGAGTTTCTAGTTTTGAGTTTTTAGATTTCAGTTCCCGCCCGTCCCCCAGTTCTTGGACGATGGTGCACACAGGGTGGGTGGTCGGGTTTTTAGCCCGGACTATTCACCAGCGTTCGAAGCGAAAGGTTCGAGGTGACGTGCCCAGGGTCGTTTTCGACCCGAGGGGCGCGGAGGCGTACGTGACAGTACGTCGAGCGCCCCGAGGCGAGAAAACGGCGCTGGGTGCGGTGCATCGGGCCTTGCAGCCGAAGATTGGTGAATAGTCCGGGTTCGAACGATCGGGTCATCCGGAATTCGGTGAAGTCGAGAGATGTGCAGTGACAGTGATCAAGTTCAGGGGCAGGGTCAGCGGCAGCAAACAGCGCAAGAAGACAGTGGCAGGAACAGTTGGCAGCGACAGGTATCAGTGGCGGCGACGGCTTTCAGGGGCAGCAGTCAGAGGCAGTGGCAAGAGTGTGAAAGGCCGTTGTGGTCACCTCCGAGTCGTTCAAAAACAGGAATGTAGCCGGTGGCCATTCGAT
>CBDTWX010000037.1:0-18275 GCA_965364305.1 uncultured Thermoanaerobaculia bacterium | reverse complement strand
CTACGATGCTCTCGAAGCTACCGGCCCACCCGCGGAGGGCGAGTGGGACGACGTTGTGGCAGCTCTCAAGACCTGCCACGAGTGCCTCCATGAGATGGGGGTGCCGCGAATCGCCACCAATCTTCGGCTCGGCACTCGAATCGACCGCGAGGCGTCGATGGAGGCCAAGCTGAGGTCGGTCGAGGAGAAGCTCGAACCATGAAGAAAACCGGTCAACCCTACGCATCCTGGCGCCCGGACGACGGCTACGATGCCGTGGTCATCGGTTCGGGCATCGGCGGTCTCGGAATCGCTGCCCTGCTCTCCAAACACGGTGACAAAAAGGTCCTCGTTTTGGAACGCCACACCAAGGCCGGCGGATTCACCCACGCCTTCGGCCGCAAGGACTGGGATTGGGATGTCGGCGTGCACTACATCGGGCAAATGCACCGCGAGGGCTCGATGCTGCGCCGGCTGTTTGACGACATCACCGACGGCACTCTCGAATGGGAGCCGATGGGCGAGGTCTACGACACGGTGGTCATCGGTGACCGGCGGTGGGAGTACGTGGAGGGCCGTACCGCCTGGCGAGAACGAATGCACTCATACTTTCCGGAACAAAAGGTCGCTATCGACCGCTACCTCGAAAAAGTCCAGGAGGCAATTGGGAGCGCACGCACCTTCTTTGCCGAAAAGGCCCTGCCACGATCGGCAGCGTTCGTCGCCGGTGCCTGGATGCGACGCACCTTTCTCCGTCACTCCGACCGGACTCTGGGCCAGGTCCTCCGCGAAACCACTCCCGACCCTGCACTGAGGGCGGTTTTGGCGGCTCAGTTCGGCGACCACGGACTTCCTCCGAGCCAGGCCAGCTTCGCCATCCACGCCATGATCTTCAACCACTATCTCGGGGGGGCCGCCTACCCGGTCGGCGGCGCGTCGCGGATCGCCGAGACCGTCGCGCCGGTGATCGCGGTGGCGGGTGGCCAGATCGTGGTCGGCGCCGAGGTTGCATCAGTGGTGACCGAAGGCAGTCGCGCAGTCGGCGTGCGCATGGCCGACGGCAGCGAGATTCGCACGCCGCTCGTGGTGAGCGATGCAGGGGTCCCCAACACCGTCACGCACCTGCTCCCGGCGGGCACACCGGGCCGGGAGGAGCTGCGGGCCACCCTGCAGCACACCGCTCGCTCGGCGTCCCACATCTGCCTCTATGTCGGACTCGGCGCCACCGACCAGGATCTCGGTCTCGGCCGCTCCAATCTCTGGGTCTATCACAGCACCGACCAGGACGGCGATTTTACCCGTTATGTGGCCGACCCGGAGGCGCCGCTACCGCTGGCCTACATTTCCTTCCCATCTGCCAAGGATCCCGATTTTCAAAGACGTCACCCCGGCAAGGCCACCATCGAGGTGGTCAGCATCGCCCCTTATGAACGCTTCAGGCCATGGGAGAACACAAAATGGATGAAGCGGGGCGAGGATTACCAGGCCGTCAAGGAGGATCTGTCGCGGCAACTGCTCGAAGTCCTGGAACGAGAGGTGCCGGAGATCGTCGGCAAGATCTCTTATCACGAGCTCTCGACCCCACTCTCGACACGCCATTTCGGTGCCTATGACGAGGGCGAAATTTACGGACTCGAGCACACCCCGGCTCGTTTTCGGGAGAGGGCTCTCAGACCGCAGACCGGGCTCAAAGGCTTTTTTCTCACCGGGCAGGATGTGTGCACCGCGGGGATCGCCGGAGCGCTCTTCGGTGCGGCGCTTTCGGCCTCGGCGATCCTCCGCCGCAATCTCCTCTCGGAGATCGGTAGAGACAGATAACAGCGTCTGGGGCAGAGCTCAGCTGCAGGGACAGCGACAGGGAACCGGGGCAGTCGTCAGCGTCAGCGATCAGGGACAGCAGTCAGCAGCAGGAAGAGCGGCTGCACTTTTCGGCGGTGGCATGTGCACGCGAGACGCAGGCACCACACAACGTGGTTCAGACTTTGTGGTGCAACCGCCCCGGCTGCATGCGGCTTACCTGGGTCAACCTGCCCGATCTGGGGTTTCTCCATGCGAGGGTGGGCGGACAGAACATCCTAACGCTCCAATGTTTTAACGTTCTAACGTTTTAACGTTCTCACACCGTGATGGGCGGGTGGCGCCTATTCCCCCGAGGCTGCCTCGAGCGGATGCAGCGCAGGCGGGGGTCGCTCGGACCTGTCCGGAGGCTGATCCCAGCTCAGTGCGAGACGCGGCTCGCAACGGCAGGATCGCCCCTGGCGCGCGGGACACGTCTCGCCGTGGATCGCTTGCACCCGCACCCGATCGCTCGGGTCGGCCAACCAACCATCTCGGCGGAGGGTCTCGAAGTAGTCCATTCACGGGTACATACGAAAATACCGGCCTTCAGGTTACCCGCGGAGGTGCCACACACGGTGGCCTAACCCAAATGGGTGAATGAACTAGTTCGTTTGAACTAGTTCATCGGCTCCCGCGGGTCGGCCACACCCCGATACCGTCGGTCCTCCGGGTCGGTCAGATTGATGTTGTCGGTACAGAAGAGTAACGCGCCGGTGCAGAGACCGAGTCGAGCGCCTACGACCGCGACCGCAGCGCACTCGCATTCCACCCCGAGGACGAGGCCGGCACATTCTTCGTAGATCTCGAAACCCTGGCGATAGCCCGCGTCGGTGGTGTAGACCGCACCTCGATGAGCCTTCACCTCCTCTATCGACGCCAGCTCCCAGAGCCGGGCGGTAAGCAACGGGTCGAAGGCTGCGGGAAAACCCGGCGGCGCGTAGTAGCGAGAGGTTCCCTCGCCGCGCACTGCGCCGGTCGCCACGATCACCTCCCCCACACCCACCCGAGCTGCCACACCACCGCACGCACCAAAAACCACGACCCTTCTGGCCCCGGCCGATGCCGCCATTTCGAGCGCGTTCGCCGCCGCCGGCGAACCCATGCCGGAGTACATGAGGGTGATCGGCGCCGGCGAATTGGTGAGACGATAGATCTCGCGGTCGGTAGTTTCGTCGAGGGGCAATTTCTCGCCGCCCAGCGAGTCAACGATGGCCGGCAGGTAGGATTGACGCCCGAAGGGCAGGAGCACCACCGACTCGTCGCAGGAAAAGCTGGGATTGCTGGCGTGGTCAAAACGGCGCTGGTTCATGGTGACTCCTCCCTCAAGGCTACCAAGAACCCGTCTGTAGACTCCATCCATTCGAGCGGCGAACCATGTTACATTCGAGACCGCTTCGGTGGGCGCCGGGCCGACCATGAGAACACCGGCGGCAACCCGTGATTTTTCTGTGGAAGTCTCTAGAAGGAGGAGTCGAGATGAAACGGTATTGGATCCTGTTGGTCGTGCTCGCGCTGGTCACGACACCGGTCATGGCAAAGAAGGACGCCGCGGACGAACCGGAACAAGAGAATGACGCCGCGATGTCGTCCGGAACCTTTTCCGCCCTCGAGTTCCGCAACATCGGCCCGGCCATCAATTCGGGCCGGGTCTCGGATCTCGCGGTCCACCCGGACCACCACAACATCATCTATGTGGCAACCGCATCGGGCGGGCTGTGGAAGAGCACCAACGCCGGCACCACGTGGGAGCCGATCTTCGACAAAGAGTCGTCCTACTCCATCGGCTGCGTGACGCTCGACCCCTCGAATCCCAACGTCGTGTGGGTGGGCACCGGCGAAAACAACAGTCAGCGGTCGGTGGCATTCGGTGACGGTGTCTACAAGAGCCTTGACGGCGGAAAGAACTGGAAGCACGTCGGGCTGAAGGACTCCGAACACATTGGGATGATCGTCATCGATCCCCGCGATTCAAACGTCGTGTACGTGGCAGCCCAGGGCCCGCTATGGAACTCGGGCGGCGAACGCGGCGTCTACAAGACCATCGACGGCGGCGAAAGTTGGGAACGCGTGCTCCACGTTTCGGACGACACCGGCATCAACGAGGTCCACATGGACCCTCGCGACCCCGATGTGCTCTATGCCGCCTCGTACCAGCGCCGTCGTCACGTCTGGACCCTGATCGACGGTGGACCCGAGACGGCGATCTACAAGAGCACCGATGGCGGCGCCAACTGGCGCAAGATCTCGACCGGGCTTCCCAAGGTCGACATGGGTAAGATCGGGCTGGCCATCTCTCCCGCCGACCCGGATGTCGTGTACGCGGTCATCGAGGCGCAGCGAGAAAAGGACGGCTTCTACCGCTCGACCAACCTCGGTGAGAGCTGGTCGAAACGATCCGACTACGTGTCGGGCAGCCCGCAGTACTACAACGAGATCGTGGCCGATCCCCACGATGTGGATCGGGTCTACGCGATGGACACCTTCCTCCAGATCACCCTCGACGGGGGCAAGACCTTCAAACGGGTCGGTGAGAAGAAAAAACATGTCGACAACCACGCTATGTGGATCGATCCCGACGACACCGACCACTTCCTGGTTGGCTGCGACGGCGGTCTGTATGAAACCTTCGATCGAGGCGCCAACTACCGCTACTTCGAAAACCTCCCGATCACCCAGTTCTACCGGGTGTCGGTGGACAATTCGAAGCCCTTCTACTATGTCTATGGCGGCACCCAGGACAACAACTCGATGGGTGGCCCATCGCGCACGCTCAACAAATCCGGAATATCCAACGAGGACTATTTCATCACCGTCGGCGGAGACGGGTACGAGACCGCTATCGACCCCACCAATCCCGACATCGTTTACAGCCAGTCGCAGTACGGCGGGCTGGTGCGCTACGACCGTGCAAGTGGCGAGCTGATCGACATCCAACCTCAGGAGGAGCCCGGCGAGGCGGCCCACCGCTGGAACTGGGACTCTCCGCTGATCATCAGCCCTCACTCGCCGACCAGGTTGTACTTCGCGTGTCAGAGGCTTTTTCGCTCGGATGACCTTGGGAACTCTTGGACCGCAGTCAGCCCGGATCTGAGCCGTCAACTCGACCGCGATCAGCTACCGGTCTTCGGAAAGATTCAGAGCATCGACGCGGTGGCCAAAAACATGTCCACCTCGAACTACGGCAACATCGTCTCCTTGAGTGAATCGGCGATCGTCGAGGGTCTGATCTATGTCGGCACCGACGACGGTCTGATACAGATCACCGAGGACGGCGGGCGGAATTGGCGCATGATCGAGCGGGTTCCGGGCGTGCCCGAGATGACCTATGTGAGCCGAATCGAGGCCTCGCTGCACGACGCCGACACCGTCTACGCGACCTTCAACAACAAGAAGAAGGGCGACTTTCGACCGTACGTCGTTCTCAGCCGTGACCGGGGCCAGACCTGGAGCTCCATCACCGGTGATCTGCCCGAACGCGAGATCGTCTACTCGCTGATGCAGGACCACGTCAGACCCGAGCTGCTCTTCGTCGGTACCGAGTTCGGTGTCTATTTCACGGTCGACGAGGGCGCCCACTGGATTCGCCTCAAGGGGGGAATCCCGACAATTCAAGTTCGCGATATCGACATTCACCGCGGAGAGAACGACCTCGTTCTGGGCACATTTGGTCGCGGTTTCTACATCCTCGACGACTACACCCCGCTGCGTCAGGTCTCGGAGGAGGCGCTCGAGGCAGAGGTTATCTTCTTCCCGACCAAGGACGCCCTGAGGTACGTCGAAAAACGCTCGCGGGTCGGTTCGCGCGGCGCGACCTTCTTCACCGCCGACAACCCGCCCTTCGGTGCCACCTTCACGTACTACCTGAAAGACGGTTTCAAATCTCTCGAGGATCAGAGGATCGAGGCCGAGAAAGAGGCCATCAAGGCGGACGAGTCGCTGAGGATCCCGACCTTCGACGAGCTCCGCGCAGAGGAGGAGCAGATCGAGCCGAAGGTCTTTCTGACGATTCGCGACGCGAACGGCGAGGTCGTCCGCCGAATCGACGGCAAAACCTCGAAGGGCATCCACCGTGTGACCTGGGACCTCCGCTACCCCAGTGCACGACCGATCTCGCTCGGTAAGGGAGAGGATCGTCCGCCCTGGGCGCGTGATCCCGTTGGCCCGCTGGCCCTCCCCGGCACCTACACCGCGACCCTCTCGAGCACCGTCGACGGAACGACGTCCGACCTTGCCGGTCCGCGAGAGTTCCAGGTTGTCGACCTCGGCATCAACACATTTGCCGCCGATGACCCCGGTGAGGCAAGGGCGTTCCAGCAGAAGACGTGGGATCTCGAGCGGGCTGTCCGAGGGGCGCTCAAATGGGCATCGGAGGCAGAGAGCCGAATCGAACACACCCGTCAGGCACTTTATGACACGCCGGGCACCGACACGGCTCTGCTCGCCGAGTCGCAGCGCCTGCAGACCGAGCTGAACGACATTCTGGTCATGCTGCGCGGCGATCGGACAAAGAGCAGTCGCAACCTCACCACCCCGCCATCGATCTCGCAAAGGGTCAACAATGTCGTCGGATCTCAGTGGGACACCACCTCGGCGCCGACACAGACCGAGCGGGATGGATACCGCTGGGCCGCCGAAGCCTTTGCGACAGAGCTCGAACGTTTGAAGTCGTTGGCAGCGGATCTCGAAGCCCTGGAGAATCAGCTCGAGGCGGCCGGCGCACCGTGGACGCCAGGTAGGCTGCCGGAGTGGAAACAAGAATGAAGAACTAGGAATTCGGAATTCGGAATTCCCGCCCACCCCCCCGGTCGATTGAGGCCGGGGGGGTTTGTATCCCACTCGCCCGATGCTCGATGCACCGCACCCAGCGCCGTCTTCTCGCCTCGGGGTGCTCGACGCACTGTCAAGTACGCCTCCGCGCCCCTCGGGTCGAAAACGACCCTGGGCACGTCACCTCGAACCTTTCGCTTCGAACGCTGGTGAATAGTCCGGGCTAGGGAATTGGAGATCCCCATAGATCCCTCCGCTCAGTCGCCTCCTTCCCTCGATCGGGATGACATCTTGCGGCGATATGTTGCTCCTTTCAGAATGACATTTTGTGAAGCCGCTGAGATCGGTTCACAGGCAAAGCCAATGATCGCCTGAGTCATCGAAATGCTGATCAGGGTTGACAAGCGGAATTCCAATCACAGACCGTCGCGATTCTCGACAAGCCAAGGAAACACTCGTCCAGAATCATCGTCACGTGTGTCGTCGCATCCAAGGGAAAGCGGGCGGCCCTCACTCCCTCACTCCCTCATAGCCTCGCTCCCCAACTTCCTAACCTCGCGACCCATCGGGCACGGAGACGGAGACGGGCACGGGGATGGAACAGAGCAGTGAGATGAAATGTTGTGCCGTCGGGAGGATCGGAATATGGCGACAGCGACATTTGGTGCTGGCTGCTTCTGGGGCGTCGAGGCGACCTTCCGGCGAATCGATGGCGTCATCGACACGGCAGTCGGCTACGCCGGCGGCCACACGGAACACCCGACCTACAGGGAAGTCTGCGCGCACGGAACCGGCCACGCCGAGGTGGTCCAGATCGAGTACGACCCCGAGCGCGTCTCGTACGCGGAGATCCTCGATGCGTTCTGGAACAGCCATGACCCGACCCAGCTCAATCGGCAGGGCCCGGATGTCGGCGACCAGTACCGGTCGGTGATCTTTTTTCACTCCTCTGAGCAGGAGGCCGCTGCAATCGCTTCGAAAGAGAATCTCGATGCAAGCGGGACCTTCAGGCAGCCCATCGTCACGGTCATCGAGCCGGCTCCGACCTTCTGGCGGGCGGAGGAGTATCACCAGCGCTACCTCGAAAAACGCAACCAGGCCTCGTGCTCGGTGGGTGGAAAAGGGCGGTGAGAGCGCGCTGTCCAAAAACCTTTTACGCCGGCAATGCGGCCAAGAGAGGCTAGGAGACCTTTTGCGCCAATGAAACGAAGTGAGTCGCCGTGAGAAGCAGCAGAACGCGGCTGCCTTCCGGAATAACTCCCTCTGCGCGTGCTTTCCGCAGCGCCGCCAGGGTCGCCGCACTCTCGTAGCTGGCGCCGACACCGTGCCGACCGAGAAGCTGGAAGGCTTCGAGAATCGCCGTCTCGCCGACCGACACTGCGGTGCCACCCGAGTCCCTGATCGTCTGGAGAATGCCGTGACCCATGATCGCGCCGGGGACATCGAGCCCATCGGCGATGGTTCCTTTTGACTCAACGGCCTCAACATGGTCGAGACCTCGATCAAAGGCCTCGACCACCGGCGCACAGTTCTCCGACTGTACGGCAACCATCCTCGGAAGTGGATGCGTGGTGGCTTCCAGCCGGCCGAGAGCGATCAGCTCCTGGAATGCCTTCCAGATGCCGACCAGCCCGGTGCCGCCGCCCGTAGGGTAGAAGATCCAGTCGGGCAGCTTGTCGGGACCGAACGCCTCGACGATCTCGAATCCCATCGTTTTCTTACCCTCGAGGCGGCCGGGCTCGAAGAAGGTGGACATGTCGACCAGCTCACCGCTCGCCAGCTCCATCGCGTGGTTTTGCCTCATCGTGACACCGGATGCGGCGATGTTTGCACCGGCAAAGCGCACCTCCGCACCGAAGAGCTCGGCCTCGCGATGGTAGACGGTCCCCCGGTAGGTCTCGGGCATGTACACCAGACAGCCCGGCAGCCTGAGGCGGGTCGAGAACAGGCTCGCCGCGACGCCCGCGTTGCCCTGTGTCGGAAGACAGAATCGCTGGGCTCCGCAGGCGACACCGAGGACGATGCCAACCGCCAGACCGCGATCCTTGAAGCTCCCAGACGGATTCGTGGCCTCGTTCTTCAGATAGAGACTGACCCCGTTTTCCTGGCCGAGCGCTTCGTGCCGCACCGCCCGGGTCAGACCGACATCGGGGGCGTAGCGCCACGGCACGCCCAGGACCGGCAAGAGAGCACCGTACCGCCAAAGCCCAGGGCCCGTGCCCCAACCTTTCTCACCGAGGCGTTCGCGGATCGCGTCCAGCTCGTATACCGCCACCAGAGGTTTCCCCGGCTGCGGGCAGCACGAACAGAGACCGAGCGGCCGGATGAGGTTCCGGACATCGGTTTCACTCCCGGTCACCGAACAAACCACCTTGGCGAGATCAGGGTTGAGACGAACGCGCCCTTCGGGACCAGTCATACTCAGATTCTCCGACGCAAATTCTACAGCCTTCGAGCCCGTATTTCACCCGCAGGATCTCGCTCATTCATGCGTCTCAGGAGGTGTCGACTCTTTGAAAACGCGCCTTCAATCGAGCTCGAGAAGCTCGAACGGGTTGGTCGCCGGAGAGTAGCTCTCCTCGAGACGTTCGCGGTAGGGCTCGAGCCCGCTTGCCAAAGCGTCCGGCAAACCGTCCTGCCAGGGGACGCGAGCCTGGTCGACCTCGAGCGCTTCCAGCTCGGCAGACACCAGCTCCCGCAACCACGTTTGCTCGGGATCCGATGCAATCTCGGTTTCGAGGGTCCGGAGCATGGCCCTGATATCCCGACGCAGACGCCAGCTGATTCGATCAGGCTCCAGCCCGGCGTCAAAGTGCATTTCGACGCCACCCTGAGAGTCGGCACGTTCCGCCATGATGTCGTGGAGCAAGGAGTCGTCCGCCGAGTGTCCGAGCCAGGCATAGTAGGTCAGCCAATAGAACCACGTGTACTCTCCAAGACCCATGGCCTCATCGAGCAGGGCTCGGTTTCGGGCACTGGCAAACTCGAGCGTCCGTGGAGCCAAACGCACTCCGGCCCTCGCGGCCCGCAACCCATCGACCACACCGCCCTCACGGTCGGTCACCGCAAGCTCGCCGATCGCCTCCGAGAGAGCCATTCGCTGCGGAGCTAGCGACTGACGCACCGCGAGAAACGCATCCAGCCGATCGGCCGGAGCCCACTCGTCTGTCGGCGGCTGGAAGTCTCGGGCCCTTCCATACATCTCCTCGAGCTCGTTTTCAGTTCGCCCCGCCGTCTCGACCGCCTCCGCCGCCAACCGCGCCCACCGATATCCCATCCAGCCCACGCCCACCAGCACCACCGTCACCAACAGGCAACCGACCCCGCAACCGGCCAGAACCTTGGTCGTCGTGTTGCTCACGGATGACTCCTCATTCGGCCGATCGAAACTCGTCCTCGGCGAGGATGGTGAAAACAACGGCCGCAAGGCCGACGGGAAAGAACCCAAAGATCGCAGCGATCGACCCAGCCAGCGCCAGACCCCAGCGACGGCGGTTGAATGCGGCGATGCCTCCAGCAATGGCGACCACACCGGACGCGAAGCAGAGAAGGGCCAGTGGTAGGAATATCGCCATCGGGAGAATCGCCAGGGGGCGCAGCTCGGTTTCCGGCAGCGTTCCGAGGACACCGCTGCCGACCAGGGCCAGCGTGAGAAGGGGAATTCCGCCGATCAATCCCGAAATCCCAGCCACCACGTCGAGCACTCCGGCTATTGTCGACTTTGAGGTCTGCGCCATTTTCCCCTCCGATTCACAGCGTTCCTACCTCACAGTACGCCGATTGTGAACGAGTTGTTCCCAACCTGCCACCCACCCACCCTTCCGATTTCGGGTTTCGGATTTTTGTTTTGCCCTCCGATCCCCAACACCCAACTCGAATGAGCAGCCGAATCTCTCTCGAAACGCGTGACAGAATCCGAAACCCGAAATCGGAGATTATGTATGGTATGTGGTCATGACCGAGAACCAGGAGATTCCTTCTTCCGGCGTGGCAACGCCCGACATTGGCGCGTGGGAGACGGTCAAGCTGGCGTTGACCGGCAAGGAGCTCGACTTTACCACCGGTCCCGTCGGCCGCGCGATCGTGCTGTTGGCGATTCCGATGGTGCTCGAAATGGTGATGGAGTCGGTCTTCGCCCTGACCGACGCCTTCTTCGTCTCCCGTCTCGGAACCGACGCGGTGGCGACGGTCGGGCTCACCGAGGCCATGATCACCATCCTCTTTGCGGTTGCGGTCGGCACCGGCATGGCAACCACCGCCATGGTGGCGCGCCGGGTTGGTGAACGCGACCTGGGTGGCGCGCGGGTCGCGGCGGCTCAGTCGATCCTCCTGGGTCTCGTGTTGACCGCAGTCGTGGCGCTTCCCGGGGTGTTGTTTGCCAAAGAGCTGCTCCGTCTCATGGGTGGATCGCCCGAGCTCGTTGCCTCGGGTCATGGATACACACGGGTGCTCTTCGGGGGATCGGCGACGATCATGCTGATCTTCCTCCTCAATGCCGTGTTCCGAGGCGCCGGAGACGCAGCCATCGCGATGCGCGTGCTGTGGATCGCCAACGCCTGCAACATCGTTCTCGATCCATGCCTGATCTTCGGTCTCGGACCTTTCCCCGAGCTCGGCGTGACGGGGGCGGCGGTCGCCACCACCATTGGCCGAGGCACCGGAGTGGCGATTCAGCTCTGGGTCCTCTTCCGAGGCGGCAGCCGGATCCGGTTGAAGCTCGACGAGCTCGTGCCACGTGCTCGCATTATCCTTGGCCTTTTCAGGCTCTCGGTGGGCGGGATACTCCAGTTCCTCATCGGCACGTCGAGCTGGGTCGCGCTGGTGTGGATCATCGGCGGTTTCGGCGCCTCGGCGGTCGCCGGCTACACCCTCGCCATCCGTCTCATCGTTTTCGCGATTCTGCCGTCCTGGGGGCTCGCCAACGCAGCGGCTACCATGGTCGGTCAGAACCTGGGGGCCGGCCAACCCGAGCGAGCAGAGTCCTCGGTGTGGCGCTCCGGTCTCTACAACATGATCTTTCTGGTTGGCGTTGCGGCGGCCTTTATCACCGCAGCTCGACCACTGATCGGCATCTTCTCGAACGAACCCGAGGTTCTGAAATACGGTATCTCGTGTCTGGTGTGGGTCTCCGTCGGATATCCATTCTACGGGTGGGGCATGGTCATGGTGCAGGCCTTCAACGGCGCCGGCGACACCTACACCCCGACGGTGATCAACCTCTTCTGCTACTGGCTCATCCAGCTTCCCCTCGCCTACCTCCTCGCGCACGAAACGCGGCTCGGAGCAACCGGAGTGTTCATCGCCATCACCGCCGCCGAGTCGCTGATCGCGGTGGTCGGGATCCTCATATTCCGTCGCGGGAAGTGGAAGCTACGGAAGGTGTGATCAGAGCTGGATGCTGGATGCTGGATCCACCCGCCCAACCGGTCACAGGTCACAGGTCAAAGGTCCGTTACGAGATCGGATAGAGCAGCCTCCACGTCATGGCGCGGACCTCGTCGAAGAGCTGTAAGGCGGTGGTTGCCTTTCCGCGATGCACGGCACCGGCGATACAGAGAAGCCTGAGGTGGCAGTCGACTTCCCTCGCGGAAGCATAGGCAATCCGCCAGTGATGGACTCGATCTCTTCCGAGCCTCCCGTGGCCTTCAGCGAGGTTTGCGGGATCCGATGAGGCTGATCGGATGATCTGATCGGCCAGGCTTTTCAGCGGAGCAGGCACCCGTTTTGAGAGGTCAATTGCCAAGCCCGCTGCTTCGAGGGCCTTGCGGTAGGCGATGAGGTTGCCGTTGGGGGGCACGTCAGACATGGTCACCTCCGGGTCGTTCATGTCTTTGCCCACGTCGCTGAGGCTGGTCCTTGCCGCTGTCTCCTGTCGCTGAAGACTGTACCTGCTACTGACGCTGAAACCTGACGCTGAACGCGGTCGCTGTTTCCTGGCGCTGACTACTGTCGCTGCGTCCTGAGGCTGTCCCTACCGCCGGCGGGATGTGACAACATTTCGCCAGGACTTGACCCGGAGGATGGGCGGATCTGGACGGCGGCGTTGCGGGAGCCGTATCCTGATTGACAGCCCGCTCGGCAGACCGTCCGCTACCGGAGGTATTGATGTTCCAAAGGACGTTGATGGCGATCGTAGGCTCCATGATTGTGGGTGTGGCAGCCAGCGGAGCGGCGCCGACGGCGCCACCGGCGCTGGCGGACTCAAACGAGTTGGCGGTTCGGCTCTCCTTTACCGAGCCAACACCCGTGACCCAGATCTACCGGGCGATCGGAGATGCCGCCGGGATTCAGGTCTTTTTTGACCCCGGACTGAACGAGCCCTCGATCGCGCTGGAGATCGATACTCCGACGACATCCGAGGCCCTCGACCTGGTGTGTGCGGCCGCCGGCGACGTGTGGTTTCCATCTCCAGGAAACACCATCGTCATTGCCGATGACACACCTCAAAACCACCGCCAGTACGATCCCGTTCTCGTGCGGTCATTCGTGCTTGAAAACGGAAGTGTCCGCGAGGCAGACAAGCTGCTCCGCAGTCTCGTTGAAGTGCGCAGACTTTCGGTCAACGAAGACCTGCGCACCCTCACCGTCCGAGATACCGCGCGCAAGATGCCGATCATCGAGCACCTGATCGCGTTGGCCGACCACGCTCCCGGTGAAATCGACGCCCGGATCGAGCTGCTGCTGCTCTCTGAACACTCGAACAATCCACCTCCCCCGTCGCGTTTTCTAGCAGACGAGTATTTTAACTGGCGTCAACCCCGTGCAGAGGTGCTGGCCGTTTCCACGCTCAGCTTGCTGGGCAACCAGACCGCAAACCTCCACCTCGGTACCATCAGTGACTCGGGCCTCGGTTTCGACCTGCGCCTCAGGGGAAGAGTCCATCCGGTGACTCGTGATGTCTCGCTTGATATCCGGGCAAGGCTCGCCCCAGCCGTCCGCGACGGCCACGAAGATGAAATCCGTCAGCCGGATCGCGGCCGCGTCGAAACCTCCGCTCGTGTCAGCAACGGATCGACCCTCCTGCTCCGTGTCCCAGGTTCAGACGACGGTGACGTCGCGATCGCCATCACTCCGACAATCGTCCGCAGCACCGATTTCGACCCGGCACAGCTCGCAGCCTTCTGGGTGGGTACGGAGACGAGAATCCAGGCGCCTCGCTGACGGCATGCCGGTCACCCTTCTGGTCCCGGGGCTCGAGGCTCGAGGTTCGAGGCCTGAGACCTGCCCACCGCAGGAGGCTTGATGACGGCGGCGGGCACACGGCCTGCGCCAGAAAACAGGGGCAGCGGCAGTGACCAGCTTCAGAAATCGGCGTCCGGACCAGCGGCAGATAACAGCGTCCGCGGCACCGTCAAGAGCATGAGCCAGTTGATCCCTGTGCCATTCCTGATCTCCGATTTTGGGTCTCGGGTTTTCGCACTGCTCCAGTGAGAAGATTGGTGTCTCGATCGAATCGACACAATCGCGCCTCGGCAAGCAGCACAAAAACCCCAGACCCAACATCGGATGGGGCGGCTGGGTGGGCGGCTTGACTTTTTTCGCACCGCGACATATCTTCTCGCATTCACTGACCGACCGGTCAGTCGGAAGCGGAGATTGTCGTGACAACGACGACCACAGATCGCGGTGACAAGCGCCCCCGTCTGGTGGAGGCGGCGACCGCCGTCTTCGCCCAAAAAGGGTATGCATCGACCCGCGTCGCCGACATCGCGGAGCACGCGGGGGTCGGAAAGGGAACCGTTTACGAGTACTTCTCGTCCAAGGAGGAGCTGCTCTTTGCGGTCTTCGAGTCGATCAACATCGACATTTCTTCACGCATGAAGCTCGCCCTTTCGGAGGGTGTCTCGGCGAGCGAAACATTGCTCGATTTGCTGCGGCTCGGCGCCGAGGTGATCTCGGCGCAGGTTGATCTCACCCCGGTGATGCTGGACTTCTGGGCGGCGTCTCGCGGCAGGGATTTCGAGGACGACTACCGCAAGGCAGTCGTCGCCAACTACGACATATATCGAAATCTGGTCGCCGAATTCATCCGCGGCGGTCAGGATCGCGGTGAGTTCAGGACCGATGTCGATGCAGACGCCCTGGCTGCCACGGTCGTCGCAACGGTGGATGGTCTCGGAATCCAGCTTTCCTTCGACCGTACCGTCGACCCTCACCGCATCACCGAGGCCTTTGGCCGACTGCTCTGTGATTGTCTGACATCGGAGTCGCCATGATTTCATCGCAACCGTTCACCAGCGCCACCGTATCAGTGGTCCAACGGAGGGTGCCCATGCGTCCGAAGATCGTGCGAACCATCGCTGTGCTTTTCGTCTGCCTCCTTTCCATCGCACCAACGGCAGCCGATTCACAGGAAACCGAGCGCTCGACCCTCAGGGATCTTGTCCTCAAGGCCATCTCGACCCACGAGGTGGTTCAGATCGCCGACAGCGAGATCCGTCGCGCGCAGGCCGACGTCATCTTGGCGAGGTCGGCCCTGATGCCCAGGCTCGAAGCCAACGGTACCTACACTTTCTACAACGACGATCTCTCGGTCGAGCTGTCGCCCGGCGAGAGCTTCGTGATTCGACCGTCGCAGGACTTTACGGCAAGCCTCGATCTTCGCCAGAACCTCTTCACCGGGCTTCGCGCCTGGCGGGCACGGGACATCGCCAAGCTCAACCGAGACATTGCGAAACTTGACCGTTGGACCGCTATCAACGACCTCACTCTTCGGGTCGCAGGCGCCTTCTACGACGCCGTCGCGCTGGCCGAGTGGGTCGAGGTGCGTCAGATCGTGCTCGAGGAGAATGAAAACCAGCTCAAAGTCGCCGAACGCCGCTTCGAGGTTGGCGAAATCTCGGTCGCCGATGTCGCGCGGTGGCGCGCCCAGGTCGCCTCGGCCAAACAAGCCCTGACGGTGGCCGTCGGCGACGCCGCCCTCGCCCGCAACCGGCTCGGGCGTCTGGTCGGGAAAACCGACCTCGGCGAATTGAAATCACCCGGACCGATCCCGATCCCGGCCGGTGGTGAAGATGAGCTCATCACCGAGGCGTTCGATCGACGGCCCGAAATTCTCACCCTGACCCACCAGCTCGAGGCCGCCGGGCTCTGGGTCAAGTTGGAGCGCGGCAACTGGTACCCCCAGCTCGAAGCTGCAGGCCAGTACTTTCAACAGAAATCAGGATTTCCGGCCAACGACTGGCTGTCGTTGACTCTGATCCTCAGGGTGCCGATCTACGACGGCGGCGTGACCAAGGCGAATGTGGCCAAGGCGAAGGAGGATCTCCGTCAGGTCGAGCTGCTCGAACAGACTCTCACCCGCACGATCGAGGACCAAATTGACTCGGCGTACATTGGATACGAAGCGGCCAACGCCGTTTATGACGCCGCCAGCGAACGAACCGAGGCGGCGCGGCTTGCCTATCGCCAGGTCGAGCGCGCCTACAGAGTCGGCGAAGCATCGACCACCGACCTCCTCAACGCCACCGCCGAGGCAACCGACGCCGAGACCTCGCAGATCGTCGCCCGTGCGCAACGCGAGTACCAGGCGATCTCCCTCCGTTACGCGGTGGGTCTACCGCCACTGCCCGACCTCGATTTCCGCCAGATGAGCCAGGTGGAACCCCAGGAGAAATGAGATGTTTTTCATACAACGTCGACTGCCGATCACTCTTATGGTTACTGTTCTCGTTACCCTGCTCACCGGTTGCCACGGGAGCGACGGCGACGACCCCGCCGCCGCCGCCCAGGCCCTCGAACAGGCCCTCGCTCCGCGTGAGGTCCGGCTCCTCCAGCCCGAGGTCAGGAAGGAGCGGCCCTCGGTCAAGTTGGTGGGAGAGGTTCGTGCCTTTGACACGGTCCGGGTGTCTTCCGAGGTCGCCGGAAAGGTGGACCGTGTACTGGTCGAGGTGGGTGACGAGGTCGCCGCCGGCGCCCCGCTCGTCGAGGTGGATCGCGAGACTTTTCGAATCTACCTCGAGCAGGCCGAGGCTAATCTCGCAGCAGCCAACGCCGACCTCGCATTGGCCAGCAAGGACCTCGAACGGAAGCGAGACCTTCGTTCGGACGAGACGATTCCGCAATCGACCTTTGACCAGGCACAGGCGACCCACGATCTCGCCGCCGCGAGGAAGGCCGCTGCGGAAGCCTCGCTGGACCTCGCCAGCCGGAACTACGACAGAAGCATCATTCGCGCTCCTGCGCGGGGAGCCATCACCGAGCGAATGGTGGTGGCCGGCCAGTGGGCAGAGGTCGGTGTCAGCCTCTTCCACCTTGCCGTCGGCGACACGATCAAGGTGTCGGCACGGGTGCCCGAAGCGTGGGCGCCCGAGCTTGCCGGCCTCGAGGAGTTCAGCTTCTCGGTCGGCGTCTCCGGCCCCGTCCATACCGCAAAGCTTTACAGCGTGCAGCCGGTGGTCGAGCAGGCGAGTCGCTCGTTCGAGATTATCGGCACCGCGGTCAACGACGGCTCCATCAAGCCCGGTATGTTCGCCAACGTCGTGCTTGAAGCCCCGGCGGTCAAACAAACCCTCTGGTTGCCGGCAGCGGCCGTTTCCACCTCTGATCTCTCCCAGGTGCTGATGGTGGAAGAGGGAGTGATCGTCTACCGCAAGGTTCGTATCGGGCGGCGCGAAAACGGTGTGATCGAGATCGCCGATGGGCTGTCTCCGGACGACGAGGTGGTTGCCGATGTTTCTGGCCTCAACCGCGGCCTCCCTGTCATCGTGATCGAGTAGAGGACTCATCTTGAAGAACGAATTCTCAACACCCAATTCTCCATTCTCAATGGAGGATTCGAATCTCGCTCCACTCCGGAATCGCGATCCACACCAGGATTGCGCTCACTCCTCAATTCCGAATTCCGAATTCCGAATTCCGAATTCGCCTCCGAAGGAATGACGATGAATCTCTACGATATTGCCATCCGCCGACCGGTCTTCACCGTCATGTTGATGCTGGCGCTCGTGGTGTTCGGCATTCTCGGATACCAGGCGCTTCCCATCAACCTCCTGCCGTCGATCGAGTTCCCGATGGTCACCGTCATCACCATCCTCCCCGGAGCCTCCCCCGAGGTGATGGAGTCGGACGTCACCGATGTCATCGAGGCGGCGGTCAACACCATCGAGGGTATTGACCAACTCACTTCATATTCGGGTCAGGGCGTGTCGCAGGTGACCGTGATGTTCACCACCGAACGCGACATCGACATCGCGGCCCAGGATGTGCGGGACAAGGTGTCGGGGTCGGTGGGTCAGCTCCCGCTGGATGCCGAGCCGCCGATCGTCCAGAAGTTCGACGTCAACTCGCAGCCCATGCTGTGGATGGCACTCGCAGGCCTCGACGCGCGCGAGCTGTCGGATTACGCCGACCAGGTGGTCAAGCCCGCACTTCAATCCGTGCCCGGCGTCGGCAATGTCTGGATGCCCGGATACCGCGAGCCGATGATCCGCATCTGGGTAGACCGCGACAAGCTGGCGGCCCACCGACTCTCGGTGACCGACGTCATCATCGCCCTCGGCCGCGAGAACCTCGAGCTTCCCGGCGGTTTCATCGAGGGCCCCCTGACCGAGCTCGCGGTGCGCAACATGGGTCTTTTTGAAACGGTCGAAGACTTTGACAACATGATAGTCGCCACTGTGGACGGTCGCCCGATCAGGCTGTCGGAGGTCGGCTTCACCCAGCTCGGCGTCGGCGACGAACGCGGTGGA
>CBDTWX010000036.1:0-18350 GCA_965364305.1 uncultured Thermoanaerobaculia bacterium | reverse complement strand
CCGTTGCCTTAGCCGGCCATTCCGTGCTGTCAGGTGCGGTCCCTCGGCCCGTTCGAGGGGTGGTTTTTTCCATAGTTGCCAAGCCTGGAAATATCAGGTTTTTAAGATGGGGCTCCAATGCGTCACTTCCCGAGATCTTCGGACCTGCCACCCACACAGCTCGAGTCGCTGTGAGCGAGCTGATGAACACCTGAAAAGGGAGCCTATGACTACCAGGAGATTACGGGTCTGCGCAGTTACATTCGTCTTGTTCCTTATCAACATAGGAGTCTTCCATCAGCCTTCCGCATTCGCCCAGGGCTGCCTCGTGTTCGTCAGCCGCGTGCCGTTCGGGCCCACCTTTGCAGTCGCGACCTCCGGCGATTACGCCTTCTTCGATAGCGGTCCGGCACTCAAAATCGCGGATGTCACTGACCCTGCCGCACCTCTGGTCGTGGGGGAGATCGTGCTTCCGGACTGGGTTAACGGGATTACCGTGTCGGGAGACTACGTCTACGTGGGGGATGGGGAGGCGGGTCTGCGTGTGATCGACGTGAGCACGCCGTCTGCGCCTGCCGAGGCAGGATTCTACGACACACCGGGGATCGCCGCGGGGGTTGCGGTGTCGGGCGGCTACGTCTACGTGGCCGATTTCAATGCCGGTCTGAGGGTGATCGACGTGAGCACGCCGTCGGCACCCGTCGAGGTGGGCTTTTTCGACACGCCGTCAGAGGCCTGGGGCGTTGCTGTGTCGGGAGGCATTGCCTACGTCGCGGACGGAGAAGGCGGTCTGCGTGTGATCGACGTGAGCACGCCGTCAACCCCTGTCGAGATGGGCTACTTCGACACGCCGGTGCACGCCTATGGCGTTGCGGTGTCGGGAGACATTGCCTACCTGGCGGACGGACCCGGTGGTCTGCGTGTGATCGACGTGAGCGACCCGTCGGCACCCGTCGAGGTGGGCTTTTTCTACATGCCCTTTGGGATACTCTTCTACGGAGTTGCGGTGTCGGGGGGCTTTGCCTACGTGGCAGACGGACCAGGTGGTGTTCGTGTGATCGACGTGAGCACGCCGTCGGAACCCGTCGAGGTGGGCCGTTGCCTCACGCCCGTGTACCCCTACGCCGTTGCGTTGTCGGGCGGTCTCGTCTATGTGGCAGACGGGTCAGCTGGGATGGAGATCTTCATCATCGGCGACTGCCTCTTCTCCGACGGCTTCGAGGTGGGTGACGCCAGGGCGTGGTCCTCCGCCGTCGGCGGGTCACCGTAGGAGAACCGGTCGCTGGGGTCGAAGGCGCCTTTTCAACTCACAATGACCGGGCTCGCTCGGCGAGGGCGCGGGCGATGACGAGACGCTGGACCTCGGAGGTGCCTTCATAGATCGTGACCACCCTGGCATCCCGGAAAAAGCGTTCGACCGGGTACTCGGAGGAAAAGCCGTAGCCGCCGTGGATCTGAATCGCCTGGCTGACCACTCGGTTGCACATCTCGGAAGCGTAGAGCTTGGCGGCCGCCGATTCGCGAGAGTGTCTGCCGGGTTGCCCGGTCGCCCACACCGCCCGCATCAGCAGGGCTCGCGCCGCGTCGATCTCGGTGTCCATGTCGGCGAGCTGGAAGGCCACCGCCTGGTGCTCCATGATCGGTTTGCCGAATTGCTCGCGGTCGCGGGCATGGCGGAGGCTCTCCTCGAGAGCGGCCGCGGCGATGCCCACCGACTGAGCGGCGATTCCCAGCCGACTGTGGTCAAGAGTCGCCAGAGCGATCTTGAAGCCCTGGCCTTCCTCACCGAGCAGCGCGGACTTCGGCACCCGCGCCCCATCGAGAGTCACCATGCACGTCTTCGAGGATCGGAGGCCCATCTTGGCCTCGGGCGGATCGAAGATGACCCCCTCCTGATCGGCGTCGAGGACAAAGGCCGAAATCCCCTTCGCACCGAGCTCCGGATCCCGGGTCGCCAGGCAGACGAAGAACCGGCCGACCTCGCCGTTCGTGATCCATGCCTTGCTGCCGCTCAAAATCCAACCATCCCCATCTTCCCGGTATCGGGTGGTGAGGCTCGCGGCATCCGAACCGGCATTTGGTTCGGTCAGCATGAAGCCGCCCAAAGCATCGCCAGAGGCCAGTTGAGGCAACACCTCGGCCTTCTTCTCCTCGCTGCCGAAATGGACGATCGGCCAGCAGCACACCGAGTTGGTGACCGTCACGCCAACCGCGATCGAGGCGTCGACCCGGGCCAGCTCCTCCACCGCCAACAGATAAGACAAGAGATCGACGTCGGCGCCGCCGTACTCTTCGGGCACCACCATCCCCAACAGACCCAGCTCCCCCATCTCGGCAAAGATCTCGTATGGAAACTCCCCGGTGCGGTCTCTCTCGGCAGCTCCCGGCCGGATGCGCTCCTCGGCGAAGGATCGCACCATGTCCCTGACCATCTGTTGTTGCTCGTCGAGATCGAAGTTCATTCAATTCTCCGTTGATTCAGGATTCTCAAAGGCCCCTCTCGGATCCTGATCCGGACACCGCCTTGAACCAGATGCAGCAGTGGATGGATGTGGGGCAGGTTACTGAATCGCAGCCGACCAAGCCGAGGGATCGCCGGACTCGAAACCGTCCGAAAAGAGATGCAGGGGTTGAACGGCGAGGCTGTGGATGTCCCTTTGGTTCAGGATCATCACCGTGGCATCGGCAATCGCCATTCGGTCGTTTCCTGATCCCTCGATCGGCACCCACGTCAAGAGCTCGGGTGAGAGCCACCACAGACTGTCGTCGCCCGATGCCAATATCAGGCCGTTGACCGCTGCGAGGTCGGTCAGATAGGACGGTGAATACAGCCCCTCGTCCACCCGCGTCCACGTGCCATGCGGACTTCGGGTCACCACGCCATTGTCAGAGGTGCCGACAAAGAACGCCCCATCCGCCCACACGAGGGCCGAGGACGAAGTGCCGGCGTCACCAGCTGCCGGAGTCCAGGACAACCCGTTCGCGCTCTCGATAATCGACGGAGATCCGTTGACGGTAGCAACGAAAAGACCGCCCCCGCAGGCTACACGGCGGATATCGCCGGCCGCTCCCGAAGTGCCGGCCTGCCACGACACGAGGTCGGAGCTGACCAGCACTCTCCCACCATTTCCCACGACAACCGTGACCCCGTCACACGTCGCAACATCGGTGAATGCTTCGGCTGCCATCTCCGTGAAACTCCAGGTCAGGCCGTCCTCGCTCACGGCGATGAACTGATATCCGGCAGCCACGTACTCCTCGCCGGTCCACGCTATCCCCTCGGGGTAGAACGCCCCCGCCACCTCATGTTCGGACCAGGCAAGGCCGTTCGTGCTCATCGCCACGGCACCGTCTCGGGCGGCCAGCCACCGAGAACCGTCCCAGACAATATCCTCGTACCATCCTCCTCCCGACGTCATCACAACGGGCGCCGGGCCGACGACGACCTGTGCTTCGGCACGGTCGCTGCCGGAGCTGTTGGTTACGTCCAGGCGGGTAGTGTAGATACCCGTGTCGGCATACGCGTGGCTTGGCTCTCGATCCGTGCTCCTGAAACCGTCTCCGAAGTCCCACGTCCAGGAACCTGGAGGACCCGATGACAGATCGAGCCATGTTGCGGGCTCGTTTGAAAGCAGGACCGGGTACCGCCACGCGAAGGCGGCCTTCGGCGGACGCTCGGTCACGTTCAATTGATCGATTGCTTGACTGCATCCCGCGGGGCTGCAAACTGTTTGGGTCACATCATAGGATCCCGGCGCGGAGTAGACATGCGAGGGGTTTATATCGGTCGAAAAACCACCCCCGAAGAGCCACGACCACGAGGTCGCGAAGCCCAAAGTGGCGTCTGTAAATCGAATGACCTCACCCGGTGCCGGGTCGGCGGGTTCGAGGCTGAACGCGGCAACCGGCGGATCCGCAGGCCACGTGCAGCCTCCCCGGAGCACCGTTCCCCCTGATCCTGCCACATACCAGGCATCGTCAAACCACTCCACCGAGTCCAGGTAGAGATTTGTCAGCGTCGTCTCCCGGGTCCACGCCAAGCCATTCGGGCTCGAAATCACAATCCCGCCGGAACCCGCTGCAAGGAACTCGGACCCGTTCCACGAGATCGAGTACAGCGATTCCTCGACTCCCGAATCGATCACCTGCCAGGTGTCGAGATCGGTCGACGCCACGACCTTTCCGTACGTTCCGACCGCAACCCAGCGGCCGGCACCAAAGGTGATGTCCCTGAGACTGCCGTCGAGGCCCGAGTCGAGAAACGGCGCGGTCTTCTCCCAGATTCCGGGTGACCGCTCGATGAGGACCGCAGGTGTGTTGCTGGGGTCATCGATGCCGACCGCCACTGGACTGCCTTGGCCTACCCCCAAACCGTACCAGCGGTCGGAAAACACCGTTCCGGGGTATTCGACGCTCCAGAGCTCGCCGTCGACACTTCCAATGATCAAACCATGAAAATGGCGGACCGCGAGAAACCGGTCCCCGACCCACTCGACCGCTCTCAGCGCAGACGTACCGGTGTCAAAAAAACTCCAACTCATGCCGTCGGAGCTCACGCCAGATTCGGAAGAGGTCACGCCAACGAACCTCCCATTCCCGAAGGCGGCATCCCGGAACCAGCCTGCCCAAGGAACCGCGCTCCAATCGAATCCGTCGCTGCTGACGGCTTCGTTGCCGTATTGGGAGACGCCGACGAGAACTCCGTTGCCCGCGGCGAGCCCTTTGAAATCCCCCAGTGGACCGTCCACAGCCCGGACGTCAGTCCAATCGGCACCCGTCCGGCTGGTTATGATCCCGCCACTCCAACCCACAGCGATGAACCGTTTGCCGGTCCAAGCAACGGAGCTGTATCCTCTGCTGGGCGGCGCACCCACACGCATCCACGACGACGGATCGCTCGCGATCCACACGCCGCCATTTTCCTCGAATGCGATGAACATTCCGTCAGACCAGGTGATGGATGTTGACCAGGGACCATCGGAGCCCGCGGTGAACACTGTGGTCCAGTCGCTTCCGTCTGGGCTCGAAAAGACCCTTCCGAAACAATGATAGAGTGCAACCGCCTCCGAGCCCGTCCATGTGACACGCTTTGGATAGGAACAACTGTCACTGTCGTGCCCGAATTCATACTCGCTTTGCCACTGCCAGCCATCTACGCTGGTGGCCGCCAGAGACGGTCCCACCACAATGAACTGCGTACCCGTCCAAACGACATCGTCCGTTTCGGCCCACCAATCGAGCTCGGTGACCACCCAGGAGGTGCCGTCGTTGCTCGTCAGAAGGTTCGTGTCATTACCTACGGCGACCAGCACGCCGGCGCCGAAGGCGACCCTCAAGAGGTCGAGTGAAGTGTCCGTCACGAGCGATACCCAGTTCACGCCGTCGATCGCCTTCACGACTACGCCACCGTCGCCGACCGCGAAGAATGCGCTGCCGGTCCACACAACGTCATTGAGGTAGGCCGTGGTGCCGGAGTCGACGGCAGTCCACGAGATTCCTTCAGGGCTGAAGAGAATCGTACCGTGGTCGCCTACGGCAACAACCCCGGGATCTCCCGCGACCACGCTTTCGAGCATCCTTGATTCGGGTCGCGGGTTCACCCACTGCCAGCTTCGGCACGCCGAACTGGACATCTGAGGTGTCGCCGGACCAGCCTCGCCCCGCACCACAGCTGCCGCAGCCAGAAAAACGACGACCAGAACGCGTCGCGTCAAACGTAGCCCCCCTCCAGCCCTCATTTCAACCAATCATATTCTCGAATAAATTTTTTCCCAAATCGCTGGCTGGAGAAATGCGTCTGAATCGTCTGCTCTGGCACGGAATCAAAGTCCCCGTTCGGCAAGCTTTTCGAGCAGCATGACATAGGCCCGCTGACCCTTTTCGAAGCTCGCCAGGCGGAAGAACTCGTTCGGCGAGTGGAAGTTCTCGTCCTCGAGCGCAAAGGAGAAGTTGAGCGAGTAGACGCCGAGGATGTCGCGAAAGTGGCTGCAGATGGGCAGGCTGCCGCCGGAGCGGACGTGGTAGGGAGCCGTGCCATAGAGCTCGGTGAGAACCTCCGCCGCAACCCGATTGCCGGGGTGGTCGGCGGGCATCAGATAGGGCGGAGCGCTGCCCTCGAGCGGTGTCACACTCACCCGCACACCGGGCGGCGTGCGGTTCATCACGTGGCGTGTGACGGCGTCGACGATGCGCCTGGGATCCTGGTTCGGGACCAGGCGGCAGGAGATCTTGGCGTGGGCCTGGCTCGGGAGCACGGTCTTGAGGCCTTCCCCCTGAAATCCTCCCCAGACGCCGTTGACCTCGAGGGTCGGCCGCGCCCACGCCCGTTCGTTGGTGGTGTAGCCGGCCTCGCCGAAGAGCTCGTCGACGCCCACCCAGCGTCTGTACTCCTCATCATCGTGGGGCACCTCGGCGATCTGTCGCCGGTCTTCGTCCATCAGGGGGACCACCGCGTCATAGAATCCGTCGACGGTGATCTTGCCGTCGTGGTCGTGCATCGATTCCAGGATCTCGGCCAGCGCGTGGATCGGGTTTGCCACCGCCCCGCCGCAGAGTCCCGAGTGGAGATCGCGGTCGGCGCCGATGACGTCGATCTGGAGCGCCCCCAGCCCCTTGAAACCGATGAAAAGTCCCGGCTGGTCCTCGCCGACCTGGCCGCCGTCGGCGCTGATCACGAGATCGCCGGCGAGCCTGTCGCGGTGCGCCTCCATGAACCGCGGCAGCTGCGGGCTGCCGATCTCCTCCTGGCCCTCGAAGAAGAACTTGACGTTGACCGGCAATCTCCCGGTCGTCTCGAGCAAGGCCTCGGCCGCCAGGATCGGGATCAGGCTGTTGCCCTTGTCGTCGGAGGCGCCGCGAGCGTAGATGCGGCCGCCCCTGATCTCGGGTTCGAATGGTGGAGAGGTCCACAGCTCGAAAGGATCGGCGGGTTGGACATCGAAATGACCGTAGATCAGGACTGTCGGGGCTCCCGGCGCGTGGAGCCAGTCGCCATAGACCACCGGGTGTCCGCCGGTCGGCATGACCTCGACATTCTCGATCCCCGCCCCGGCAAACCGATCGGCCACCCATTCAGCGGCACGCTGCACATCGCCGGCGTGCTCGGAGAGGCTCGAAACGCTCGGAATTCGAAGATAGTCGAAGAGCTGATCGAGGAATCGAGCCTGGTTGGTGTCGAGGTATTCGCGCCAGTCAGCCATCGTGGACCTCCATTCGACAGCGAGCTACCAAGGAGAGTACCCGACCCCGGTGAATCGTCTGGGACGCGGCCTCGAAAACCGGAGTCGTCTCGTCGGGAATTCTCGAAGGCCCTGGCAGCCTCAGAGAGCGGCTGCCGTCGTCGAGGACTTCGAAGGCAGTGCCCGATGCGCACCGCCAGGGATGAGCGCGAAAAAGGTGCCGTATACTAGAATAGGAGTGTGCGGCCGTTTCTCTGGCCTGCACATCTGATTGGTGGGGGGCGGTCGTTCGTTTGAGGTCTCTTTCTCGATGAGCGGGTTTGGGTCAAAGGGAGACACGATGAACAAGGGCTTCTCAGTTGTCGAGGTCATCATCACGGTCGCGGTCATCGGGTTGATTTCGGTCATCTTGATCAGCAAGATCCTCGGTGCTCAGGATGCCGCCACCACGGTCAAGTGTCTGGCGGAGCTGGAAGCATTTGCGACCGAGGTGAGTGCACTTTCACTCACAGGGCCGGCTCCGACCCAAAAACAGGTGGGTGATCATATCGACTGGAAGGGAAGGTACAAGAACTACTGGTATCTTCCGAACAACAAAGACTTCAACAGTGGGCATGGGAACGATCTCGACGGCTGTGACGAGGAAAACCCTGGGGAGTCTTCGAAAAACAGGACCTGCATCCCGATGCGATTCGTCATCGTGTGCCAGCACACGACGCACGGGAACACCAGCGATGCGAAGTACTGCTTCAAGGTCGACAATATGCCCCCCCAGATCGTGCCCTACGACGAGCTCCGGCACACCTATCTCCAGGATGCAAAGTGGTGGCCCGGCAAAGATCCGGGCTTCGACAAATGGATCGGGCAAACGCCGAAAAAATAGGGTGGCACCGAACTCGAAATCCCCTGTGCACCGGACACTCGGTCCGACGGTGCCTCTCCGATTCGGAAGGCCGACCCGTGTATCGAATAAAATAGAGGTGCGGCAATCGTCGAAGCGCTTGCCGAGCAACCGAAGGGACATCCGATGAGCACACCATCGAAAGATTCCGAATCCGGGACCTCCACGAGAAAGGCATTCAGACGGCGTCAGTACCTCATCGATCGCCGCCGCCAGCTCGCCGCCACAGTCAGGATCTCCGGTCTGGTGCTGGTCCTCCTGATCACCATCAACGGCGTGATCACCTGGCACTCCTACACGACCACCAGCAGGGTCATCGCCAGGAACCCAGCCCTCGGGGAAATGATGCGCGCCAGTGATGTCCGTGTTCTGGCCATTTTGATCGGAATATCGCTGATCATATTCGCGATGGTGGTGGTCCGTTCGATCATGTACACCCACCGTACTGCGGGTGCGGTCTTCCACGTTTCGCGGTGCATGGATCGGATCGCTGACGGCGATTTCGACGTCGCGCTCAGGCTTCGCGGCGACGACAACCTCCGCGATCTCGAGGCCCCATTCAACAGGATGGTGAAGGCCCTGTTGGAGGTATCCGACGAGGATCATCAATCGATGACCAGGCTGGCCGATGAGATCGAGGAGAATGGCAGTCCCGAGGCTGCCGAGAAGCTGCGAGCAATCGCGCAATCCGCGCGACGTCGCGCCGGCACAGAGGCTTGATCAGGATCGCGTCGAAGACGCCGAGATCAACGGCTTACACCAAGGTCCGCATCCGCCCTGAAACGTTCGACATATCGGTGGGTCAACTTCATATGCACGCGTGATGAGCTGCACCAACGGGCCGTCAGCAGCCGCTCTCGCAGGGGGCTTCCGGTGGTCGGCCGTTCCAAGAGGTCTCCTTTGGATGCGGTTCAATTCGGTATCTGTTGTGGGAATTTGACTTCATCACCCGTAGTAGCGGGCTGTGATTGTGACGCAGGTGACGATCAGCGAAAGACAAAAAACCAGGATGGCTCCGACCGGAAGAATCCAGGGGGCCGGTCTCAATTTCGCCACGAAACCGGAGTGGCAGATCCAGACCGCGGCGAGAGCAACGGGATGGAAGTACCGACCCTGGATCCCTCCGATCCGCCCACCGATGACGTACATGGCGACGCTGACTGCCAGCATCGAGACAGCGACGACCGCAGCGAAAACGACTCGTTGCCAGGGCGCGACGGTGGCCGAAGATCCCGGGTCAAGGAACGTGTATGCGATCAGAACGCCGAGGTACAGCAATAGAAACCAAAGCGGCAGGGGTGTATCGAGCCACCCCAGTCTGCCGATGAACTCCGCGCCGTAGCGCGGAGCGTGTTGGATGTAGTCGACGAGCACCGAACCAACGAGGTCAAAAGGTCGTTCGGTGACCTCGGTAAACAACGCTTTCAGTCTGAAGTTCATCGCGTCAACCGATGGCTGGGCGACGGTGAGGCCAAGGGTGACGGCGCAGACGGAAGAAACCACGATCGCGCCGATCACCACTCGGGGCCTTCGGACGCGAATTCGCGCGATCGGGATGGCAAAGGAGGCAAAGATCAGCGGAAAGTACACGGGCTTCGTCAGGCTCAGAGCGGTCGACAAAACGATCAACAACCCATGGTCCGAGAGGCCACGCGGCGGATCGTTGCTGAAAGCGATCTTGGCGATTGTCGCGGTCAACAAAAACGCGATCGCCAGAACCATCGCGTCTGCAGAAACGGATGACCGCAAAAACATCGCCATCGGCATCAGCGCGATGAGGGCTGCGAGCCAGCGAAAACCGGGAAGCTGGCGGATGGCGAGGTAGATCAGGGCGATTGCGCCGAAAAGATTGGCCGTCCGAGAGAGGTACAGCAGACCGAGCGGAGGGACTCCAAAGAAGCGGCCGGCCGCGATGCCGAACGCCTGCGGCAGATAGGGGACCCCGGAGTAATTCAGCGACTTCGTGAAACGGAAGACCTCAGTTTCTTCGGGTTGCAGCTGCAGCTCACGGGCTCGTTGCCAGGTTCCTGGCTGGATCGTGTGCTCGGGGTGAAAGGGTACGTCGTCGACCAGTATCTCAACCAGCCGGTGGAGGCTGGAGGGTAGCCGTTCGCTGAGCAGGTCACCTCCCTCGACCGCCAGGAATCCCCCCTGGCTCACCGAATAGACACGCTAGAAATGAGCCGGTTCATCGGGAACCTGGAAGGGCGGTGTCACGGCAACGAGCGTGAGGCCGCCGATCAGCCCCGCGACGAGGAAGAACCGTTGTACACTTGGTGCACGCCACCCTCGACTTCGATCCTCGGTCTCTGAACCGTTTCTCGCGGTACCCACGAAAGACCCCATCACAGCTCCCCAGCTTCCTTGCGCCTGGCACCGGAAGGGTTGTTTGATAGGATTGTGGCAGATCCGGATCGTTCTTGGAGTGAAGGAACCAACATTGCAGGGCGCCGCAAGGAAGGTTCTCATCTGTCGGCCGAAGCATCTCCGATCTCGGCCGTTTGTGACGCGAACCGATGCAGCAAGACAGCGGGCGAGGGCCGCCGCTCGGTCGAGGCGGATGATGGTCTCGCTGTTCATCCTGCTCGTCTGGCCGAAGCTATTGTTGTCACTCGACCCCGACAAGGCGATCCACCAGTACCGGGAGGACGTGTGGCAGAGTGAAGACGGGCTCCCGGACAACAGCGTATGGGCGATCAGCCAGACCTCGGACGGGTACCTGTGGCTGGGTGGCTACAGTGGGCTGGCCCGTTTTGACGGGGTCCGATTCACGACCTTCGATTCCTCCAACACTCCCCTGCTCAAACGAGATACGGTGTATGCATTGCAGACAAGCCGGGACGGAGGCCTGTGGGCAGCGATCTACCGCGCGGGGGTCGCCAGGCTCGTGGACGGCGAGTGGTCGATGTACACGACCAACGACGGGCTGATCAGCGACCGCGTCTGGGCACTGGCGGAGGGCGGCGACGGCAGCCTGTGGGTGGGAACCGAGGGTGGGCTTTCCCGGTTTCGAGAGGGTCGCTGGAGATCCTACACCCGACGGGACGGCCTGCCCGACGATTTTGTTGAAAAACTGCATGTGGACTCGCGAGGCGATCTGTGGATCGGAACCCGTGGCGGTCTGAGCCGGTTCACGGGCGGCGCCTTTCGGACGTATTCGGTGAGCGACGGTCTGCCGTCTGACCATGTCGTGGGACTCGGTGAGGACGCAAACGGCACACTCTGGATCGGCACACGCGGAGGCGACCTGTCACGGTTCGACGGATCGGGTTTTGCGACCTACTCGACCCGGCACGGTCTGCCCGGCGGGGATATCCAGGCTGTCCGCTGCGACCGCCAGGGCAACCTCTGGCTCGGCACCTACGGTGGCGGCCTGGTCCGCAAGCGTGGCGAAGAGATCGCGGCGTACGGCGCAGGCGACGGCTTCGCCGGCGACATCGTCTTTGCCCTGTTCGAGGACCGGGAGGGCAATCTCTGGGTCGGCACCGAAGGCGGTGGTCTCGGGCGTCTTCAGGATGTCCCGGTCACCCCGTATGACACCCGCGACGGGTTGCCCAGCGATCGCGTGGCCGTCGTCCTCGAAGACCGGGACGGGGTGATGTGGATCGGCACCGAGGGCGGCGGGCTGGCCAGGTTCGCCGACCGCGGAATCGCCGCGTTCAGTTCCGGAGACGGCCTCGAAAACCGGCTCGTGAACTCGCTCTTCCAGCACTCGGACGGGAGTCTCTGGGTCGGGACCGACCGAGGTTGGAGCACGATCCGGAACGGGCGAGTCATCACCGCCGACCTCGAGGTCCTCGGGATCCTCGAGCCCCCGGCGGTGTATGCCATCGAGGAGGACCAGCTGGGGCGAATGTGGATGGGTACCTACGCCCAGGGACTCATTCGCCTCGACGGCGACCGTCTCTCGACTTTTTCCACCGACGACGGTCTGCCCCACCAGACCGTTCAGGCGCTGCTCGAGGACCGTCGTCGGATCCTTTGGATCGGCACCGACAATGGCCTCGCCCGTTTCGAGGAGGGTAAGGGCCTGGCCGTGGCGCTGCCGGGGGTGTCGGTCACGTGCCTGCACGAGGACGACGACGGCACGCTGTGGATTGGCACGTGGGACCAAGGGCTGTATCGCCATCGCGATGGCGAGTCGATCTCCTTCACCACCGAGGCCGGACTCCCGACCAACGGGTGCTACCAGATCCTCGAGGACGACCGCCAGACGCTGTGGATGAGCGGCGACCGCGGCATCGTACGGGTGAGCAAGAGCGAGCTCGACGACCTTGCAGAGGGCCGCATCGAAAGGCTGCGACCCACGGTCTTCGATCAGACCGACGGCATGAAGAGCCGCGAGTGCGTGGGCGGCTCGCAACCGGCCGGCTGCAGGACCCGTGACGGCAGGCTGTGGTTTGCCACGATCCGGGGTTTGGTGAGCATCGACCCCGCGGACGCGAGCACCGATGTGGCGCCTCCGCACCCCCTCCTCGAGCAGATCACCGTCAATGGCGTTTCGTACCCGCCCGAATCACTCGCCGGTGAGACGCCGCTGAGACTGAAGCCCGGCCGAGGCGAGCTCGAGGTTCGCTTCACGGGCCTGCGCTTTCGCAAACCGGAGAGGATCTCGTTTCGCTATCGGCTCGAAGGCTACGACTCGCGATGGGTGGAGCTGGGCGGGCGGCGCGTCGCCTACTTTACCAATCTCGATCCGGGACCGTATCGGTTCGAGGTGACCGCAGCCAACGAGGATGGTGTCTGGAGTGCGACGTCGGCAACCGCCGCGTTTCGTATCACCCCGCGCTTCTACCAGACATCGTGGTTCTTCGCAGCCGGGTTCGTGGCGGTGCTGTTTTGCGGCTGGGCCCTGAACGAATGGCGGCGTCTGCGGCTGGTGCGTCGCAACCAAGCCCTCGAGGCGATCATCGCACAGCGCACCGCCGAGGTCGTCAAACAACGGGATGAGCTCATCGGCGCCAACATCGAGCTGCGCTCGGCCGGCGAAGCCGCGCAGGCGGCGAGCATCGCCAAGTCGGAGTTCTTGGGGGTCGTCAGTCACGAGCTGCGGACCCCGCTCCACGGCGTGATTGGGATGAGCGATCTGCTGCTCACGACGGAGTTGGACGACAAGCAGCGGGATTTCGTGGACATCATCAGGAATTCCGGAAATGAGCTTTTGGGAATCATCAACAGGATCCTTGACTTCACTCACATCGAGCCCGGCGGCTCGGAGCTCGAGAGACAGCCGTTTGAGCTCCGCAGTTGCGTCGAGGAGTGCCTCGATTCGGTCGCGGCCGATGTGGGCGACAAGCAGCTCGAGCTGGGGTATCTGATCGATGAAAACGTCCCCGAAACGATCGTCGGCGACAGCACCAGGCTGCGTGAGGTCCTGATGATCGTGCTGGGGAACGCTGTCAAGTTCACGCCGCAGGGCGAGGTGATCTTGACGGTCAATGCGCAACCTCATGACAGAGCGACAGATTCGCAGTCGGCGCCCGAGACCGCACCGACCGCCGGTCTGCCGGTCGAGCAGTATCGGCTCTCATTCGCCGTCCAAGACAACGGCGTCGGCATCCCACGGGAGCACCTGGACCGGATCTTCGACGCCTTCACCCAGGAGGACTCATCGACGACACGCGCCTTCGGAGGTACGGGTTTGGGGCTCGCGGTCGCACAAAGACTGGTCACCACGATGGGCGGGAAGATCTGGGTCGAGAGTGAGGTGGGCAGGGGTTCGACCTTCCACTTCACGATCCTCGTTGAGGCATAGCATCACATCAGTGCCAGGCTTGAAGAAGTTGGGAAGTTGGGCGAAGATTGCTTCTCGTCATTCAGGAAGATGACCTCGTCACCGGCCCCTTGTCGACCTTTCGCCCCCCACCGCCCTCTCTGCAAGTTTTCGGTCGAGGGCATCGAGCCGCCGGGCGAAGTTTGGGTCCTCGAGACGCCGCCGCACACCTTGGCCGACCCAGTGGCTCACGACATCCGGGTTCTTGCCGAGGACAGCAGCGATATCTCGACCCTTCTGGCCCCATCGCTCAACGCCCAAGGTTGTGACCATTCTTCTCATCTCGGCCGTCGACCTGTCACGCGCCCGGCTCGCAAGTCTTGCAGGTTCCGCCCCGAGCAGGCGGCACACTTCCTCAACGTACTGCTTGGTTGGCATCGTCGGCCGCTCCGGCCCTGTGCTGCGGCCCAGGATGTCCACGTACTCCTGGCCGGATTTCTGTTCGAGCTCCCGGTCTCTCCACACCAATGAACGCAAGCCGTCGGCGACCGCCCTTCCTGGGTCGCCCATCTCTTTGCACCCCACCCGTATCGCCGACAGGTAGGCCCGCCGTGCCGATCGCGCTGTGTCGCCAAAGCACAGCAGCGAGTCGTCCACATCGATCAGCGGGTTCTTCACCCTCTTCACGATCTCCCGGTGCCCCGCGAACATGTAATCGCTAGGGTGCTCGACCGCACCCGCACGAACCGGGTTGAGGTGGATGTAGAGCACCAGCTGGGTCATGTACCGCTGCTCATCGACCAGCTTCGCCTGGTAGCGGCTCTGCCACAGGCTGCCGGTACGACCCGAGCGCCGATTAAACCTTCGGCTGAACTCGCACTGGAGGTGGTGCATCCCACGCGAAAGCGGCACCGATGAGGTGCGGATCGCAAGGTGGTAATGGTTGGACATTACGCAATAGGCGAAGACCGTCCACCCATCTCGCGCCTTGACTTTTCGGATCAGATCGATGAACCGGATGGCCTCATCCGGGTCCGCGAACACCGGTTCGCCGCTCGCAACCCGATTGTAGACGTGATAAACACCCCCTTCGATCAGGACCCTGGCCCGCCTCGGCATGTGTCCACATTACATCAACTTCCCAACTTCTTCACGCCTGGCACCAATGGAGGTGGGTCCGTTCCCTGGTTGGGCGACGGTGCCGGAGTGGTGACGCGCCAAACAGGAGGCGGCCACACATTTGAGGCCGCCCCAGGTGCATTCGGACCCATCACGGTGCAGTGAACCAGTCTTCTTTGAGAAGCGCTCCGTCGAAGGTCACCACCGTTCCGGCGCCCGCTGCCAGTGCATGTTCTCGGATGAGGTAGTCGGCGAAATCGCCCTTCCCCTTTCGATATGCATCAAGGGCTCGTGCGAGACGGTCGGCGGAGCGAAAAACGACCGCCTTCGCACGCAAGAGCTGTGACAGCGCGTCCACGATCTCGGCACGTGAAAACCCGTATGCAGTAGCGAGTACCCAGACCATCTCGCACATCACGATGTCGCCGATGAAGAGTTGCTCTTCCACGGCTACCGCCTCCTGGATCAGTTTTGTAGCGCGCCGGGTCTGGGCCTCGTCATCCTTCACCAGAAAACGAACGAGTACGTTCGTGTCGAGGGCTATCGTCATTTCCCGGCCGCCTTCCGAATCGCGTCATCCATGTCGGCGATGGTGACGCCCTTTCGCTTCGGCCTGAGGATTCCCTCGAGGCCAAGAAGGTCTATCGTTTCCGGCTCGACCACCACCGTACCGTTCTCGAGGACTCGAAAGGCAACCTTGTCCCCTGCTCGAAGATTGAGCTCGTCTCTGACTTCTTTAGGGATCGTTACCTGTCCCTTTGACGTGAGCGTTGTGCTCGGCATGTATTACCTCCAGATCATTTCCTTACTTTAAGGTAAGGCGTCATTCCGAAAATGTCAAAGCACCCGATTTTCTTCTCCAGCTCTTTGGCAAATCGTTCTTTTGTGACATATATTCGTCTCAAGGTGCCCCATAAAGTCGAAACCCGCCCATCCGTTGAAGGGCCTTTCAGCCTCGGCGAATGCCTCGTCGAGCCCAGGCTCAACCGCCTGACCCGCGGCGAGGAGTCGATCCAGATCGAGCTCAAGATGATATTAAAGGTGCCAGTTCTACCTTCGATTGCTCGGTTGCTGAACACGAGTCGTATCAGGATGTGAACCGGAACATCAATACCCCCGTACCTGGCACGTTTACGGTTGTAGACGTGATAAATCCCGCCTTCAACAAATACCCGAGGTCGCCTTGGCATCAGGATGATTATCCGACGACGAATCTGTCAGCAAAATGCCAAAATGACGGCCCTGACACCTCATCCTTTCTCGAGTGAGAGGATCTTCCCGGCGGCAACGTCATCAGTAAAAAGCCGGAGAGCCCAGCTCTCCTCGAGGAGGGAAGATGTCCAGCCAGATTGAGAGAGTCCTGCGTTCGAGCCTCGGTGTAGCCATCATCATCGCGACTGCGTTGGCAGGCCTGCCGGTTCAAGATGCAGACGCAGCACAGTTGCGCGACAACCTCGACCTGATTGACATCATCCCGGTCGGGGCGCGGCCGATTGGAGTGGCGGTCAACGAAGCCGGGGCATCCCTTCCCTTTCGCAATCGGGTCTATGTGGCCAACTTCGGCGACGCAACCGTCAGCGTGTTCGATGGTGTCACCGGAGATCATCTCGCGACGATCCCGGTCGGGAACGGCCCATACGACCTCGCAGTCATGGAACCCATCGACACGCTCATCGTCAGCAACTACCTTGATGACACGGTCTCTTTCATCAGCGTCGCCACAAACACGGTGATCGACACAGTGGGCGTCGGCCGGAGCCCGAAGGGAGTGGCTGTGGATCCGAGCCGGCTGATCGCCTATGTTGCCAACAGCGGCCTCGCTCCCGTTGATCCTGCTGGGTCGGTCTCGGTCATCGACGCTCCAACCCGCACGGTGATCAACACAATCCCCGTCGGCGACAGCCCGAACGACATCTTCGCCCTTGCTGCCTACTCCCAGTTCGAAGATTTTGTCTATGTGGCAAATACAGGCAGCGACAGCGTTTCATCGATAGTCTCGGCCTCCGATCCAGAGAACGGCGAGCTTGGACCATCTTGGGATGTGGGGGCCTACCCGAATCAGCTCGCACACCTCGAATACACCCTGTTCGTATCCAACTGGGGCAGCGAATCGGTGAGTGCGATCGATCTGGCGAGTGGCGCCATATTGGCAACAATTCCCACCTCCACACCACAGCCTCTGGCCATCGGCGCCTGGCACGACCCGAGCTACTCTCTCATGACCATCTTCGTCGCCTCGAGCTCCGGTCGGCTCGATGTCTTCGACTGGGAGTTCACCATCGGTACACCCCCGTGGACCCTGGTTGATCAACTGAATCTGCCCATAGGTGACAGCCCGATCTGGGACATGGCCGTCAACTCGACCCTCGGCAGGATCTACCTGACCTCGGAGGACCCAACGTTCGCCACTGGTCGTCTCGTGGTCGTCGCACCGGACGCCGACGGCGATGACATCGCAGATGATCAGGACAACTGCCTGGATGTCCCCAATCCATTGCAGCGGGACAGCGATGGTGACGGCGTTGGCGACCTCTGCGACAACTGTCCGGATGCCAGCAACAGCGATCAGCTCGACACGGATCACGACATGAAGGGAAACGCCTGCGACAACTGCGCGGCGATTGCCAATCCAGGGCAGGAGGACAACGATGCCGACGGAGTCGGCGACCCGTGCGACAACTGTCCGGCGGTCGCGAACCCGGATCAGGGTGATGCAGACGGCGATACCTACGGCGATTTCTGCGACTCCTGTCTCGGCGACAACGGCTCTGGCGACGCCGACGGCGATTCGATATGCTCCGATCGCGACTGCGATGATTCGAACGCCGACCGCTCCTGTGTGCTGCTCAACAATACAGGGGTGAACGACGACGGCTCCCCGATCAGCCCGGCCGTGGCCGATCCCCACTACCTGCTCATTGGGCCGGCGACCCCTGCAACGCGCATCGACACCAACGCCGCGTGGACGAGTGCTCCGGCTGGCAGCTACTGGATCGGGCCGCCCAAGGGCCACGGTGACGCCCCTGTCGGTGTGTACTCCTACGAGGTAACGTTCGATCTGAGCGGGCTGGTTCCGTCTTCGGTTTCGATCTCCGCCGAGTGGACCGCCGACGACGAGGCCGAAGCGTGGCTCAACGGAACCAAGGTCGAACATGCCAGCGACCCGGGCACGCTTTACCCTCTCGAGATCACATCCGGTTTTGTCGCCGGCCTCAACACTCTCGAGTTCAGGGTCACCAACCTTGCGACGGGAACGTACAACCCAACGGGATTAGTTGTCTCCGTTATTTCCGAGACGGCCGCGACCCCCGATTCCCGCGTCTTCGTCGACGGTTTCGAATCGGGCGACGTCTCATGCTGGTCGAGCCATGAACCGTAGTTGGAGATGTTTCCAATGAAATGACCAAGTCGCGAGCCCCGAAGGACCCGCCTACGAAGGAAACAAACCGACGTAGGCGGG
>CBDTWX010000035.1:0-18475 GCA_965364305.1 uncultured Thermoanaerobaculia bacterium | reverse complement strand
GGGTGCGGTGCATCGGGCCTTGCAGCCGAAGATTGGTGAATAGTCCGGGCTAGGCCGCAATTCAGCATCGGGAACAGGGACAGAGGCACGCCCCAGCGACTATCCGTCATTCCGGTACGACCCGGAGGGGGACATGCCGCGCTCACTCAACAGGACACTGATCCTGCCTCTGATTGCTACCGCTGGTCGTTGACGCTGAATCCAGTCGCTGTACTCTGCCGCTGTCTCCTGTCGCTGAATACTGCTGGGGACTTGACCTCGATCAAGGACGCGATCGCGCCGCCGAGCGACACTGTTCGCGATCGTTGTGTCACGATTTCGCGAAAGAGGATCACATGAACAATCACACCGACCCACAACCCGAAGCGCTCGCCTGCGACCGTGCCAGCGTCCTGAGCGGCCTCGTCGAGGTTGCTTCCGGCGCGATCGTCAGTCGAGTCCTGGCAAAATCTGGCGGCGGAAACGTCACGCTCTTCGCCTTCGATCAGGGACAGGGTCTCTCCGAGCACACGGCCCCATTCGATGCGCTGGTCCAGGTGGTTGACGGCAGTCTCGATCTGACAATCGGCGGCGTCGAGGTCCGGGTTGCGCGCGGCCAGATCGTTCGGATGCCTGCCGGCGTCCCGCACGCCCTGTTAGCTCCCGAGCCGGCGAAGATGCTGTTGACGATGCTCCGCGAACGGATAGGGGAGGAGTGACATGGCCATTCGACAGGTCATCGAGATTGATGAGAAGCTGTGTGACGGTTGCGGCGACTGCGTCACCGCGTGTGCCGAGGGTGCGATCGAGATCATCGACGGCAAGGCCCGGCTGGTGAGCGATGTCTACTGCGACGGGCTCGGGGCGTGTCTCGGGCACTGTCCTCAGGGAGCTCTCACCGTCATCGAAAGAGAGGCCGACTCGTTTGACGAAGGGGCGGTCGAGCAACGCCTCGCCGAACTTCGCGCGGGGTCAACCGCAGCGGCTCTGCCGATCATGCAGGTCGTGTCGCAACCGTCGCCGACGAGCGGCGGATGTCCCGGTTCCCGAGCGCAGATGCACGAGACCGTAGCACCGTCGCCTCCTACGCTTGGCAGCGGGCCGGCGTCACAGCTCCGCCATTGGCCGGTGCAGTTGCATCTGGTCCCTCCGACCGCACCGTTTTTTCAAGATGCCGATGTCCTGTTGGCCGCCGACTGTGTGGCTTTTGCCGTCGGTGATTTTCATCAGCGCCATCTGGCCGGGCACTCGCTCGCCATCGCTTGCCCGAAGCTCGACGTCAATCAGGAGATGTACATCCAGAAGTTGGTGGCAATGATCGACCTGGCGAAAATAAAAAGTCTGAAGGTGATGGTGATGGAGGTCCCCTGTTGCGGTGGGCTGGTTCGTCTTGCCGAGGAGGCGTTGGCCCGCGCACACGGGGATGTTCCGGTGGAGTGCCTCGTCGTCGGCACCCAGGGCGCGATTCTCGGCGAGCTACGGATCGCCGGCTGATACAATCGCAGGGGCCCGGCGCCCACGGGTGTCGAGCTCTCGAGTCGAGGAGGCCACAACACAATGAAGATGCCACCGCGCTCCGTTGTCGTGACGATGGGGCTGACCGTTGGGGTGCTTTCCGCAGCTGTTCTTGCCGCACAGATCGCCGAGGGGTCGGCGCTACGAGTGGAAAACGCCACGATCGACGTGGGCAAGGTGATCGCCGGGCAGTCTGCGTCGGCCACCTACGTCTTCCACAACGATGGCCCGACTGACATCAGGATCCTCCGCGCCTCTCCATCCTGAGGATGCACAGTGGCCGAGCACGACTCGGTCATCCCGGCAGGTGGGTCGGGAACGTTGACCGCCAGAATCAAGACCGTCGAGGGACAAAATCGACGGTTCTCGAAATCCATCACGGTGGTTACTGACGCAACCGATACCCGTACCTTGATGCTCCGAATTTCGATCGAGGCGTACTCTCCAATTGTCGTTCGCCCCTCCAATCGCCTCCACCTCGCAAGCTTCGAAGGAACTGCCGGCCGGGCCAGGGTCGTCCTCCATCGGGTCGATGGAGAGGCGTTGGAGGTCGCCGAGGCGGTTGCGGACCATCCGCAGTTGCTCGTACGAACTCTACCGGTGACACACCAGGGTGTTCCGGAATCCAACGGCGCGGGCGAAGAGAATCTGTGGCAGGAAATGGCTGCCCGGCGTCGTCCGATCGAAGCGGCGGAGGGAGACGTGTGGATCGAGCTCTCGACGCGCGAGACTCTCGCGGCCGGGAACATGATCGGGACACTTCGTCTGAAGACGAACGACCCGGAAGCTCCGAACTTCAGCCTGCCATACGCGGTGCGAGTGCGCCCGTTGATAGAGGTTCGTCCGGCGACGGTCCGGATGTGGCTGGCACCGGTCACAGGAACCGAGGGCCGTTCGGCACTCGTGGCGCTTCGGCACAACGGAGGGGAAGAGTTTGCCGTCACCGGCGTCGAGACCTCCCACCCGGAGATTTTCGTTGCCGCCGCCAACTCAACCGGGTCGGCCGCGCGTCAGGCGATCCGGATCAATCTGATCGACGGCCTGGATGCAGATGGCTTTGCCGGGAGCGTCGAAGGATGGATCGAGGTCACCACCGACAACCCCAGCCGGCCGGTGGTCGAGATACCTGTTGTCGTATCGCCGACTCGCGCCCTTGCCCGGCGGCCGGTGGCGAACCGCCCCGCCCCCATTCGCTAGCCTGCATTCCGCCCGGCAGGCGCCGACGAAATGAAACGCCATACCGGCGGACCCTCGACCCGGTTGAACACCGATTTCGTAATGAGATCTCGATGAGTGGAAAGGAGGTCGCTCAGAGGCATTCCGTTCGCGGCCTCCTCGAGGATCCGAAAGGTCGAGCAGTCGCCACGGCTCAGGAAAGCTTGCCACTGCGCCTCCCGGTAGGCGGGACGATCGAGACGGAGGTTCGGGACCCCAGAAACAGATTTCTCGATCACACGCAACCGTCGCCTCGTCTCGTGGCGGGTCAACATCGCCTCACGCGAATACGGCGTATAGGGTTTTGGCACCAGCACATTGAATCCTGCGTGAAGAGTTCCGACCCGCCCCCGGTCACGTCCGCGCCCGACGATGAGGGACTGGGTGCGCCTCAAAAGGTCGCCGATACCCCGGAGGTCGGCGTCGGTCTCACCCGGTAGGCCGACGATGAAGTACATCTTGAGGCTCGAGATGCCGCAGAGCTGAGCAGTGTCCACTGCTTCCAGAATGGCGCTGTTGGTGATCGGTTTGTTGAGCCGTTGGCGGAGCTCGTCGGTACCGGTTTCGGGGGCAATGGTCACCGATCGAGCGCCTGACTCCGCCAGCGGGCGGAGCACCTCCTCGCGCATGGCCGGTATGCGAAGCGAAGACAGCGCGACGTTGAGCTCCTTTTTGCGGCACTCCTCGAGGATCTCGGCAAGCTTGGGATGATCTCCCACCGCGGTGGCCACGAAGCCGATTCGATCGGTGATCCGTTGGACCCGTTCGACCCGCTCGAGGATGCCGTCGGTGGGGTAGCACCGGAGTCGACCGTAGTTGTAGCTCACCCAGCAATATCGGCATTTTTCCGGGCAGCCGCGCGACATTTCGACAAGCCCGCGCCGCGCGTACTCTGTATGGGGCGTCACGATGTGCGAGGCCGGGAGAAAATCCGTGTCGGCCATGTGGGCGTCCTTTTTCTCGATACGGCGTCGCCGACCGATCGGTCGGCCCTCGCGGTCGAGGTGGTGCGCGGGCACGAAGTAGCCGTCTCTGTCGGCGATCGCGCTCAGCAGCTCCTCCCGGTTGGGGTATTCCTTGATGGTCCGGAGGAGCGACGCCCACAGGAGCTCGGCCGAACCGAGAACAAATACGTCGATCGCCGGGGCGAGGGGCAGCGGGTTGATCGACGCGACGGCGCCGCCCATTACCAACAGCGGGTGGCGGTGGCTCCGTTCCTCCCTCCGTCGAGGAATTCCCGCTGCATCGAGAGTGGTGAGGAGATTCGCCGCGTCGAGTTCGAAGGAGCAGCTCCACGCGAGGACGTCAAAGTCTCCCAGCGCGCTGCCGGTCTCCAGGGTTCGCCCCTGGCCGGGGGAATCCGCAAAAAACCTCTCCACACCAACGTCATCGCAGGTCGCGGCGAGCTCGGCCACCCATTGGAAGGCGAGAGAGGACATGGCCACGTGGTAGGTATTGGGATAGCCGACGCCGATTCGCAGACCGCCAGCGGGGTTGGCCGCTACGGTCCGCCGTTCGGCACGCAGTAACTGATGACGCGTGATTTCCACTGGACGAGCATACGGCACCCTGTACAATAACGATCCCGTCCGTACGGAAAGGAACCCGCCTCAGTGATCGACTCGCCTCGTGAAGAAAACCATTCCACGGTTCTGATTGCCATTGACGGCCCCGCCGGCGCCGGAAAATCGACGGCTGCCGTCCGCCTCGCGGCGCGCCTCGGCGTCCCGTATCTCGATACCGGCGCAATGTATCGAGCGGTCGCGCTTCTGGCGCTCCGAGAAGGTTTGACACCAACCCTCGACGAACTGGACAAGAGTCGAGTCATCCGTTTGATGGAAACGCACGATATTGACGTCGAGGCCGACACGACTGGCACTCGAATCTTGATCGATGGCCGCAACGTGAGTTCGGAGATCCGGACCCCCGAATGCTCGTTGATGGCTTCGGCGGTATCAGCGATATCGGAGGTACGTCGCGCACTGGTTCCGCTTCAGAGGAGGCTCGGTCTGGAAAAGGGCGGGGTGATGGAGGGACGGGATATCGGGACGGTGGTATTTCCGGATGCCGACCTCAAGTTCTTTCTCACGGCGAGTGCCGATGAGCGGGCGCTGAGGAGGCATCGTGATCTCTCCGGGAAACAATTGGAGGTCAGCATCGACCAGGTTCGTGAAGAACAGCAGCGGCGCGATCGACAGGACACATCGAGGACCGATTCGCCGCTTCAGGTGGCCCGCGGATCGGTGGTTGTCGACACCACGGGCCTGACCTTGGACGAGGTCGTGGACAGGTTGACCGAAGAGGTCGCGACGCAATTGCATCGGCGCCCTTGACAGCGCTGGGCAGGACGCCGTAAGGTCATCAAATTACGTAGGCTAGGTTCACATTGGGGTGTGTCTAGCGAGGAGGAACGACGTTGAACATGGACCCGGAAATGAATGGTGATCAGGAACAGACCGAGGGGATGGATGAGCTCTCGATGGAACAGCTCATGGAGTCCTCCCTTCAGTCCCTGAAGGAGGGCGAGGTCGTACACGGCACGGTCGTCGCCGTGGACAGTGACGAGGTGTTGGTCGACATCGGATACAAGTGCGAAGGGAGTGTCCCGGTTGCTGAGTTCACAGACCCGGAGACCAACGAGGTTGAGGTCAAGGTCAACGACGAGGTCGAGGTGTTTGTCGAGCGATTGGACGAAATGGAGGGCCGCGTCCGGCTCTCTCGGGATCGCGCCACAAAGCTCAAGACCTGGCGTTCTATAGAGGAGGCCTACAAGTCCGGCGCATCGGTGAGCGGGCAGGTGCTGGAGCGCGTCAAGGGCGGACTGTCGGTGGATATCGGCGTTCGTGCGTTCCTGCCGGGTTCGCTGGTCGATCTGCTCCCCAACAGGAGGCTCGAGGACTATCTCGAGCAGGAGATCGAGGCACGGATCATCTCATTCGACCGCCGGCGATCAAACGTCGTACTGTCCCGCAAGGCGATCCTCGAGGAGGAGCAAGGCAAGGTCAAGGAAGAGACCATGGCCACCCTCGAGGAGGGGAAGCTCGTCAACGGTGTTGTCAAGAATTTGACCGACTACGGGGTCTTCGTGGATCTCGGCGGTCTCGACGGCCTTCTTCACATCACCGATATCTCGTGGGGCCGTGTCGGCCACCCAACGGAGTATTTCAACGTTGGTGATGAGGTTGACGTCGTGATCCTCCGTTTCGATCGTGAACGCGAGCGTGTTTCTTTAGGGTACAAGCAGCGGTTCGAAGATCCCTGGATCCTGGTTCCGGAAAAGTACCCGGTCGGCAAACGGGTCGAAGGGAAGATTGTCAGCATTGTCGACTACGGTGCCTTCGTGGTTCTCGAAGAGGGCGTCGAGGGGCTGATCCACGTCAGTGAGATGTCCTGGACCAAGAAGGTCAAAAACCCACGTTCGATCCTTGAGATCGGCCAGGAGGTCGAGGTGGTGGTTTCGGAGGTGGACGCCGAGAAACGTCGTCTCTCGTTATCTCTTCGAGCCACTGAGGCCAACCCGTGGGAGCAGGTCGCCGAGTCGTACAGCGTCGGCAGCACGGTCAAGGGAGTGGTTCGCAACCTCACAGATTTCGGAGCCTTTATGGAGATCGTCCCCGGTGTGGACGGTCTGGTTCACATTTCGGATATGTCGTGGACGAGGCGGATCAACCATCCCAGTGAGGTGGTCCAAAAGGGTGAAGAGGTGGAGGCGGTTATCACCTCCATCGACTCCTACAACCAGCGAATCTCGCTCTCCATGAAAGAACTCCTCCCCAACGAGTGGGAGGAGTACGCCAACTCCCACGGGGTGGGCGATATCGCCGGTGGAAAGGTCACCAACGTCACTGATTTCGGTGTCTTTGTCGAGCTTGCACCCGGGGTTGAAGGGCTCTGCCACATTTCCGAAATCGACCGAGACGAGGGCCTCTCTTTGGCCGAGATGTTTTCCGCCGGGCAGAAAGTGATGTGTCGCATTCTGCGAGTGGATTGGCACGAGAGTCGGATCGGACTGTCGATGCATGGAGTCGACCAGGACGAGGCCGAAGAGGTCACGGCGGAAGCGGACGCCGAATCCGGCGCCGGTGATACGGCCATGGCAGCCGCGTTTCGCGCGGGTGGTCTTGTTGAAGAACAGGCGGAGGAAGAGGAAGCCGAGGCGGAGACCGCTGCGGCCGACGCTGCCGACGACGGCACAGACGAGGAAACCGCTGAAGTTTCCGCCGAGCCCGCAGATGACGAGACGACAGGCGACGTGGAGGTCGCCGAGGAAACTGGGGACGAAGTCGAGACCGACGCTGCGTCCGAGGAGCAGGCTCCGGCCGACTCGGGGGCCGAAGAGAAGATCACGGCCGAGGCGGAGACGGACGAGAAGAGCGAGAATGCAGACGACACGACCGAAGATGAAGCGGATGAAGCCAAGCCAGAGGCCGCCGCGGAGAGTTCGGACGACGACGGGGGGCCATCGGAAGAACCTTCAGAGAAGGGCGATTCCGAGGGCGAGGTCAAGGACACGAAAAACTGATGGCGGTCCGTCGGGACTGCGGAGGAGCAAGGAGCTTTTAGATGACAATGACAAAGGCGGATCTTGTTGAGACGGTGGCGGAGGCTGCGGACGTGCCTCGCAAACAGGCGGACGAGGTCGTGCAGGTGATTCTGGAAAGTATCGTCACCTCGCTCCGCCGCAGTGAGAAAGTCGAGCTGCGCGGATTTGGATCGTTTCGTATCAGACAGCGGGGTGAGCGAACCGGACGCAATCCGAAGACCGGCGCACAGGTCCACGTGCCGCCGAAGAAGATCCCCTATTTCAAGCCCGGAAAACACCTCAGGGAAGAGCTCCTTCAGCAGTGAGCGGCGGAATTGGAGACTCTATTTGCACCGTGGCGGATCGAGTACGTGTCAGCATCCAATAGCCGCGATAGGGAGACGTGCATTTTCTGCACAGCTCTCCATTCAGAGGACGACCGCGCGACCTTGACTCTGGAGAGGAAGAAGAGCTCTTTCTCGCTCCTCAACCTGCACCCCTATACGACCGGACATGCAATGGTCGCGCCGATCGAACACTGCAGCGATCTCGCTGACGTCGATGTCGAGACCCTGACCGAGATGATGGGCACAGCCAAGGAGCTGATGGCTGCGATGCGCGACCTCTATCGACCGCACGGTTTCAATGTCGGCTTCAATGTCGGCGAGGCGGCAGGCGCAGGCATCGAAGAACATCTCCACCTTCACGTTGTACCGCGCTGGAATGCCGACAACAACATGATGACTGTCATCGGCGGGACCCGGGTCGTGCCCGAGGACCTGGGACGCACGTTCGACCGAATGCGCGACGCTTTGGCGCAGGGGGCGCGGGGGCGAGAATGACCACGAGAGCCCCGAAGAAAAAGGGTCCACAGCCGGCCCCGGCCGAAACGGCAGGTAAAAAGAAGGCCGGTGCGCCCATCGCCGTCCTAGCCGCTGCCTGGTTGATACCCGGCCTCGGCCATTGGATCCTCGGCAAACGAAAGCGTGCAGTTGTGTTTGGCATCGTCGTGGTGTGTTCATTCGTGACTGGTGTGTTGCTTGCCGGCGAGCTCGGCACCCCGAAACCGAATAATCCTTTCTCGTGGTTGGCCGCGTTTGCGTGCCTCGGCAACGGGATCCTCTACCTCGTTCGATTGATATGGCTCAACGGCCTCGGTGACCTCCTAGCCGGTATTCCCTTCGGGTTGCAGGGCGGTGGAAGTCCATCGGCCGCAGGATTTGCCTATGGCAACACGTTCCTCTATACGGCTGGGCTCATGAACCTGCTCACGGTCCTCGATGTGTCGGACATCGCACGCGGCGAGAAGGACTGAGATGGACCACCTCGTTCTCCTGCTCTGGCACGCAATTCTGGTGTCGGTTTTTTTTGCATTCCTGTGGCGAAACACCCGCGTCGGTCGGTGGAAGCTGTTTTTCAAAACTCTCCTCATCATGGTGGTCGGAGGTTTCTTCCTCGGCTGGCTGATGTTTCCGTTCCCCTGAACGGCATGGCCGCGTTCCCCTTGCTGATCAACATCCTGTACGCAAGTCTGCTTGTGGTCGGGGGTCTCGTCTCCGTCCCCTCCGGATCCGCGGGCGACATCCCGGATTGGGTGCTCCACGGATCGGCATATGGGCTCCAGGCTGGGTTGCTCTCCTGGTTATTCGCGTCGACGATGAGGCCGCGACGTGCAGTCTTTGCGGGAGTGGTCTGTGCCACGCTGTTTGGCGCGATCGTAGAGGTTCTTCAGCTCCTGCAACCCGCGCGTTCGGCTGAGCCTGAGGATCTGCTCGCTAATGCAGCCGGTGCTTGCATCATCGGCGCGGTCATCGCGATGGCGGTACGGAGCCGATCGTGAGGGAGCGGGGCCTGCTGGTGGTAGCTGGAGAGGTCTCCGGAGACATCCACGCCGGCAACATGCTCCGCGAGCTCCATCGGATCGATCCAGAGATCAATGCATTTGGTGTCGGCGGTGAACAGCTCGCGGCAGCAGGTTTGGAGACACTTGCCACGACCGACGAGCTCGCGCACATGGGCCTGATCGAGGTCGTGCGAGAACTGCCTCGGATTCGCCGCCTCATGCACCGTCTTGTGAACGAGGCTCGGAGTCGGAGGCCAAAGCTTGCGGTCTTGGTCGACTCGCCGGACTTCAACCTCCGTTTGGCCGCTCGTTTGCGACGGCTGGGTATCCCTGTCGTGTTGTACGTTTCGCCGCAGCTGTGGGCGTGGCGGCGGGGCCGAGTTCGGAAGGTTCGAAGGCTGGCCCGCGAGGTGCTGTGCATCCTGCCGTTCGAGGTGGACTTTTACGAGGCGCACGGTGTCCGCGCGCGATATGTGGGCCATCCACTGGTGGACGACATTGCTCGCGTCGACTTGCTCAACCGTCAGCCTGAACGAATACCGAAACGACTCGGGATGCTTCCCGGATCACGGGCGATGGAGGTATCGCAACTTTTGCCGGTCATGGTTCGGACTCTGAGGCTCTTGTCGCGCGAACTTGTGCGTGAGGCGTTGCTGGTGGAGGCCCCTGGTATGGAGGGCGAGATCGAGACGGTGCTTGCGCAGGTTGGATCGGATCCGAGGCTGCGGCGGATTCGTGGTGAAGGGCGCCGGGCCGAGCTCGCCACGTGCTCTTTGGCCTGGACTGCTTCGGGCACCGCGACGCTCGAGTGCACGTTGTTGGACGTGCCGATGATCGTGGGTTACCGGCTCCAGCCACTGTCCTACGCTCTTGCCAAACTGTTGGTGCGTGTACCCGACGTTGCCCTAGTGAATCTGATCGCGGGCAGGACGGTGGTCCCGGAACTCCTCCAAGGGGCATGGCGTCCTCAGGGTCTGGCGGCCGTCTCCGCCGAGCTGCTGGGAGATGAGTCTCCAGCGCAGCTCGCGGGCTTGGCCGAAGCACGGTCGAGACTCGGAAACCCGGGTGCCTCCCGACAGGCGGCCGAGGTCATCTCGGAATACTTGGACGGCTGACCGGGCTTGTTGACGTGAGCCTGGGTTAAAATCCCCCGCCTGGAGGTTGAATGGGGTCTGATCCGAAACACAAATGGTCGAACGGGGACCAACCGTCCGTGCGGGTCGGCATGATCAGCCTTGGATGCGCCAAAAATCTGGTTGACGGTGAGGTCATGCTCGGCCGATTGCAGCGATCTGGGATCAGTCTCACCACGAATCCGGATTCCGCAGACGTTGTGGTGGTCAACACCTGTGGTTTCATCACGGACGCCAAACGGGAGTCTATCGACTCGATCCTCGAGGTGGCCCGTGCGAAACGCAACGGCCATGTCCGACGACTGGTGGTGGCTGGATGCATGGCACAAGCCTATGCTGCCGAGCTGAAATCGGAGATCCCGGAGATCGACGCCTTTGTCGGCCTCGATGAGCTCGAAAGGATCTCTGAAGCGGTCCGTGGTGAGATGGCAGCCCATATTCCCGATCAACGAGGCGCCCTCAAGGTCTACGATCACCACAACGAGCGAGTGCTTTCTACCGGTAGCTATGCCTATCTCAAGGTCGCGGAGGGATGCAACAACCCATGCACCTTTTGCCACATCCCTTCGATGCGGGGTGCGTTTCGATCGCGCACCATTGAAGATCTGGTGGCAGAGGCGCAGTCGATGTCGTCTCTCGGGGTACGGGAACTGGTGCTCATCGCCCAGGACACGACGCGTTTTGGCGAAGATCTCGGGCTCGAGCACGGTCTCCGGTCGCTGATCGAGGTCCTCCTTGCGGAAACGTCGATTCCCTGGATCCGCTTTTTGTATGCCTATCCGGCAACTCTGGACGAAGGCCTTTTCGACCTGATGGCATCTGAAGACCGATTTCTCTCGTACCTGGATATTCCCCTCCAACACGTCAGCCGGCACGTGTTGAAGGGGATGAAACGAGGAGGAAGTGGGCGATCATATCGCGAACTGATTGAGCGCGCCCGATCGGCGGTCCCCGACCTCACCCTGAGGACGACCATGATCGTCGGGTTCCCGGGTGAGGGAACGGCTGAGTTCAACGAGTTGGCTACCTTCGTCCGGGAGATGGCATTCGATCACCTCGGTGTTTTCACCTACTCGTGGCAGGAGGAGAACCCGGGCGCACAGCTCGGTGATCCGGTGCCAGAGGAGGTGAAAGAGCAGCGGAGGGCAGAGATCCTCGAAATCCAGCAGGGGATCGCTTTCGAAAAGAACCGCGCACTCATCGGCCGTTGTCTTCCTGCTCTGGTGTCCGGCAAGCTGGCCGAGATGGAGCTTCTACTCGAGGCGCGACTCGGTCGACAGGCACCGGAGATCGACGGACGTCTCCTCATCAACGAGGGAACTGCGCCTGCGGGTTCGTTGGTGGAGGTGGAGATCACCGATGCCCACCCCTACGATCTTGTTGGCCGGATCGTACGTGTCGAGCAACCAGGTTCGGCTGCCGCGGTTCGGCTGCCGGTGATGGGCTGAGGAGCGGAGGTGGACGTCTTGCGCGACCCGTTGGGAAACGACGATCCTCCACGAGGTGCGGTGCTCAGCATCGGTAATTTCGATGGTGTTCACATCGGCCACCAGGCCGTACTGACTCATGTTGTGGATCGCGCGCACTCTTTGGGCGCCCCGGCGGTCGCAATGACCCTCGATCCCCACCCCATCAAGCTCTTACGGCCGAGTGACGCGCCTCGACTGCTCACGACGCTCGATCAGCGCCTCTCACTGGTCGCTCGCACCGGCATTGGCACAGCCCTGGTGCTCCCGTTCACCCATCGGCTGGCCCGAATGAGTGCAGATGATTTCGTCCGAGACGTGCTCGTAGAACGGCTCGCCGTTCGCGAAGTCTATATCGGCAAAAACTTCCGTTTCGGCGCCGATCGCGGAGGCGATGTGGAGCTCCTGCAGAAGATGGGGAACCAGCACGGATTTTGCGCCGCATCGGCTCCGATCGTCGAGGCCGAGGGTGGGGTCGTCTCCTCCACTCGGGTGAGAGAGGCCGTCGCTGCAGGGCGGGTCGAGGAGGCGGCGACGTTGCTGGCGAGGACTGTCTTCGTCGATGGGCTGGTGCTCGAGGGCAAACGTCTGGGCCGAACTCTCGGTTTCCCGACTCTCAACATCGAGGTGGAGAACGAGATCGAACCCAAACACGGGGTCTACGTCACCGCGGTCCAGATTCCGTCGTTCGGACGAGTTTTTTCGGCGGTGACCAACATCGGGGTGCGCCCGACGGTCTATCAAAACTCGCTGACGACGGTAGAGAGCCATTTGCTGGATTTCACCGCCGATGTTTACGGAGAGCGGGTTCGCCTGTTTTTCTTTCAACGATTACGCGACGAGCGCACCTTCAACTCGACGACGCAGCTCATGACCCAAATCCGCCTCGACGTCGACACGGCGCGACAGTTCTTCGAAGAGCATCCGATGGATGGGCTGCCGATGGTTTCACTGTGAGCGTCGCGACCTTTCTCTTCCTGCTCTCGGCGATGATCCTGTCGAGCTTCATTCTTCTCGGTGTCGTGGCCGCCGTATGGTGGTTCGATCGCTACGACCGCGAGCCCCTGCACCTCGTGGCCATCGAGTTTCTTTGGGGAGCAACCGTCGCACCGTTGATCTCGGTGATGATCTTCACGTTTGTTGCTGGGTTCGGTGGCGATGTCTCGGTCCAGGACACGTGGTCCCTCATCGGGGTTTCCGCATTCGGTCCACTAGTGGAGGAAGCGTCCAAGGGACTCGGGCTCGTCATGCTCGTGATCTTCAGCAGCAAGTTCGACAATCCAACTGACGGTGTCGTCTATGGAACCGCGGTCGGTCTCGGTTTCTCGGTCACAGAGAATGTCATCTACGGCTTCGGCGCGGGTCTGAACCTCGACCGACCGCAAGCGATCCTACTCCTGGTTGGTGGGCGAACCATGCTCTCTGCCGGTATCCACGCCGTGTGTAGCGCAGCTCTTGGCGGTTTTCTCGGACACGCGCTGCTGAGCAGGAGATCGATCCAACGTGCAACGTGGTCCGCCGGCGGTCTGGTGATTGCAGTCGCTCTCCACACCGCCTGGAACGTAGCTTTGGTTTCCGCTGGCGCCTTCTCCAGCGACGGATCTCCCCGACTGTGGTTGGTGGCCGTGCCTGTGCTCTATGGACTCTACGTTGCAGTTCTTGCCGCGTTTCTGCATTCTGAACACCGAATCATCAAACGACAGCTTGCCGAGGAGGTCGATCTCGCCGTCGCACCTCCCTGGGTGCTCGAGGTCATCCCTTACTACCGGCGACGCGTCCGAAGAGACTGGTGGCCTTCACGGCGAGAACGCACCGTCATCGCGCGTCTCCTGACACGCGTAGCCTTCAGAAAACATGCCCTCCGGCATTTGCCCAGGGATGAGGCCACCATTGCGTCGCTCGAGGTTGTGCAGCTGCGAAAGCGAGTCCGGGATATTCTTGGTTCCACCCCCGATGAGCGCGGGTGAAACCCGCGGGCTCGAATGTCAAAGCTTTGTCGAATGCCCCGCAAATGATCTGGCGGACCCCGGTTGAGGGGTAGGATGGATTCATGGACCGACTGATCTCGGACTTGGACTCGAAAGGCCTCCAGGATCTGGTCCGTAGCCGGAAGCTCGACGAGCTCGAAATTCTGAGAGTACTGCGCTCTCCTTTTTGCACGGCCCAGATCGCTGAGGAAATCGCATCCGATCCCGGGGCTCTTGACGGTCACGGAGTCCGCGAGCTCTTGGCTGCCTTTCCAGGATTCAATTTCGGTCGAGCTCTGGACATTCTGGGGACTCTGCCCTGGACCTCTCTTTTGTCGGTCGCTCAGTCTCCGAAGACACCCCCGGTCATCCGTCGCCAGGCCGAGAGAAAGCTCGTCACCCAGATCCAAACCATGACATTGGGTGAGAAAATCGCGCTCGCCAGGCGCGCGCACCGCGCGATCTTCAAAATCCTCATCGCGACCGGTGACGGTCAGGTATTGTCGGCCTTGCTCGACAATGGACGTCTCGTGGAGAACGACATCCTGGTGGTGCTCAACACCGTGGAGCCTCCGCCGGAGTTTTTTGCCGAGCTGGCCCGCCACCAACGTTGGGGTCAATATTTTCGTATTCGACGCGCCCTGGTGGAATGTCCGAATACGCCCTATCCACTCGCCCTGAGCGTGCTCGTTCAGCTCCCAAAGGCGGATCTGAAAAGGGCCCTCGTGCGCCCTGATATACCCGACAACGTCCGCAATGCGGCTGAGGCGTTGCTCGAAAGAGAAGCGCAAGGTATGAGAAGGGTGATAAACTTCTCCGGATATGACGGCGACGGAGGGGCCGCCCAACCACCCGAAGACCTTCGGTGAAGAGCTGCAGAGGCTGCGCGAGAGCGCCGGCCTATCGGTAGATGACATCATGGCTGAGACCAAAATCTCGCGCCAGATTCTCACCAGTCTCGAAAGTGGTGATTTCCGCTTCCTTCCGCAGAGGGTGTTTTGTCGCAATTTCGTGATGCAATACGCCACCGTCGTCGGCGCCGACAGCGATCATCTTGCGGACGCATTCGAAGCTGCATGGGAGCGATTTGTCCTCGCGTCAGGCGCCCACCCTCGAATCACCATCGATGAGGAGCCGTTTGCTCGCCGTTTTCGTTGGCAATTCTGGCTTCCAGTCGCCGCCGCGGCGGTTGTGTTGGTCGCTGCCGGGTTCGTGATCCTGAAAGGGTCGGCACCAAATGTGCACCTCGGTGAAGAAGCAGTGTCACCTTTCGACCTGCGGGAGATGGGACCTGCAACGCCGGCGGTCCGATTCCAGGAAACTGCTTCCATACCCCTTCAACCCACCGAAATAACAGACCAGATGGAGAGGGTCGAGATCGTGATCCGAGTCCGCCCGGAGGCGGAGTGCTGGATCCACTATAGGGACCGTGACGGTGCGGCGGGAGGCAAGCTACTCGCCGGTGGAGCAGAAGAAAGGATCGAATTAGTCGGTCCCGTGAAGCTGACCGTCGGCGATGCCGATGCGGTCATCCTCGAGGTAGCCGGGGTCACCTACGAAGATCTCGGACGGTCAGGGCAGGTGATACACACCGAGGTGAGCAGCTCCGGTCTCGTTGTTCTCGGAGGCGGGGTTCGCGATGACTAGCGATGGACTGGGTAGCGGATTGGATCTCATCGAAGGGATCTCAAAGGGCAAGGTGCCGCGGGAGGTGCGCCTCTTCGCTGCTCAAGGTTTGCTGCCGGTCCCACGTGAGGACCTGCTGAGTCTGCAGACACTGCTGTCATCCGATCCCGACAAAGACTTGGCAGAGGTCGCCAGAAACTCGATCGAGGCCGAGGATGCACAGACGATTCTCGACTGGTTGCGGCACCATCCGCCCGAACCGCTGGTCCTCGATCAACTCGTTCGCGTCAGAAACGACGAGGCTGTCTGGGCCGCCGTGGCTGGGCACGTCAACGTTTCTGACGAGACATTGCGGGTGCTCGCTCGGCACGCCAAGCCGATCGTACAGGACATCATCATCACGAACCAGGTGCGACTCTTGGGCTGCCTCGACATTCTCGAAGATCTGCGGGAAAACCCCGATGTGTCGTCTGTTGTGTTGCGCAGGGTGCGAGAGTTCGAAACCGAGTTCATCGAAAAGGCGCTGGCAGAGGATGAAGCCCTCGAAGCCACGGGCCCGAGCGTCGAGGAAGCCATTGAATCCCTGAATTCGATTGGGGCGCATATCCCCAAGCTCGACACCATGCCGTATCGTTCGTCCGAGGACGCCGCGCTCGCCGATGCGTCTGAATCGGCAAATCAGTCGGTCCACCAGCGGATTCTGGAAATGAGTGTCCACGAAAGAATCATCTGTGCGCTGCGGGGAAACCAGGAAGAGCGCGCCATCCTCATCAACAGTCGAAACCGGCTCGTACAGCGCTCCGTGCTGGCTTCCCCAAAGCTCAACGACAACGAAATCGAACGGTTTGCCTCCTCACGAAGTGTTTCCGAAGAGGTGATCCGCTTGATCGGCGAAAACCAGCGCTGGTTGAGGATGTATCCTATCTTGGTAGCTCTCGCGATGAACCCCAAAACCCCCGTTTACACTGCAAAAAGCATCCTCCCACGACTCAACCACCGAGACAGGGTTCGGGTCACCCGAAACCGAAACCTCAACCCGGTGACCCGCAAAATGGCGGAGAAAATGACCTCCCAGCGACGCTGACCGCAATGGCGCCTCAGCGGCGTAGTCGTTGCGTGGCCTCCGGGGACGTGGTAGGTTCGAGTTGAAAGCTGTGGAGTGATCGAGATGCGGAATCCAGCCACATTTTATGACACGCTCGGCGTCGAGCAAGATGCCTCTGAAAGCGAGATTCGGCAGGCTTTTCGCCGGTTGGCGTTGCAGCACCATCCGGATCGATTCGCGGATTCCAAACGAGCTGCGGCGGAAGAGCGCTTTCAGGTCATTACCGAGGCATTTAACGTACTCAGCCATCCGGATAGCCGCGACAGCTACGACATGGAGATCTCCAAGGGGACCCATATCAAGGCCATGGACGCCAAGGAGATCTCTCGAAGACTTGCCGCGAAGGGAGCGCAGTCGATGCGCGCCGGGAATATCCCGGAAGCCGTCGAGCACCTCAAAATGGCAATTGACCATGACGAGGAAAACTCGCGCGCACACTATTTCTACGGCAGGGTGCTGGCGCGAATCCCGGGAAAGGAGCGTGACGCCCTGCGGCACCTGGAGCGAGCGACGATTCTCGAACCGAACAATGCCACCATGCTGGCCGAGGCGGCAGTCCTCGCTGTGGCAGCGGGTATGAAGAATCGAGCCATTCGGCTGGCGAATGAGGCCTTGGTTGCCGACCCGACCAACACCAAGGCCAGCGAGGTCCTGGCTGCGATCGAGAACGGTGGGGATCAGGGCGGCGGCGGGTTGCTGGGTCGTATGCGGGGCAGGAGCTGAGGCAGTTGCTCGGAGACCTCCGTAACTCATTCGAAATCGAAGCGTGGGGTGATACCGACGTCGGTATGAAACGCCCCCTGAACGAGGATGTCTTTCTGCTCGAACCCGAGACCGGGGTCTACCTGGTCGCTGACGGTATGGGTGGGCACGCCGCCGGCGAGGTGGCTTCTCGGGTGGCGACCGAGGAAATCGTTCGCGCCTTCAAGAGCAGCCCTGGAGACGCCGACGAAACCTGGCCCGAGCACTGGGACCCTGGGCGAAGCGCGGTCGCCAACCAGATTGTCGATTCAATCGTTGCAGGTCACAACCAGGTGACCCTGGCGATGAGCGATGACGCCGATCTCAAAGGTATGGGTACGACGGTGGTCGTCGCCGCACATCAGCCGGGAAACGACAGTCTGGTCGTCTGTCACGTTGGTGACAGCCGGGCCTATCGTCTTCGAAACGGAATCCTGACCCTCCTGACCAGCGATCACTCGTGGGTTCATGAACAGGTGACGGCCGGGTTTCTCTCCGAGGAGGCCGCGCGCACCCACCCGCTCAAAAACGTCGTGACCCAGGCGCTTGGTGGGAACAACGTGCCCAGGGTCGATGTGCTTGAAACCGCCATGGAAGACGGCGACGTGTACCTCCTGTGCTCGGATGGGCTCAACTCGATGTTGACCGATCACGAGATCGCGGGATTTCTGGCCGAGGGAGGATCGCTCGAGAAAACCGGTCGAAACTTGATCGATGCCGCCAATCAAAGGGGGGGCAACGATAACATCAGCGTGGTCCTTCTGAGAGCCCACAGATCTTCGGGTTCCCCGGAGTGACCGGCTGATCCGACCTCCGTCCTCAGTATGAACACGCACCACTGAGAGTTCATCGTCGGGTGCAGGATAAAGGGAGCGAGAGACACCGGTGGGACGGATTTTTTTCACGGATCTCGACGGCACGCTCCTCGATTTCAATACCTACCAACCCTCGAGAATGGCGATAAAGCTGCTCAGAAAACTCGAACACGCTCGGGTCCTGGTGGTGCCGGCAAGCTCCAAGACGTCCGCCGAGGTTCGCCCGCTCATGGCGGAGTTGGCGCTCTCCGGGCCGGCGGTGGTCGAAGGAGGGGGAGTCCTCGCATCGAATGACGGCACGGATCGACTCATGGGTTCGTCGCGAGCCGATCTTGTCGCTACCCTCGAGCGACTCCAGACCGCCTCATGGCCGTTGCGAGGGATGTCGGAGATGTCGGTGGCCGAGGTGGTCGAGCTCACGGGCCTTTCAACCGATGCCGCGTGCCGTGCGATGAGTCGTCAGGCCTCCGAGCCGTTCATTCTCACCAAACAGTTGCCGTGCGAATTGCTCGACGAGCTTGCACGCGCCGTGGCTCAACTCGAGGCGG
>CBDTWX010000034.1:0-18595 GCA_965364305.1 uncultured Thermoanaerobaculia bacterium | reverse complement strand
GAGGATGATCAGGGAGCTCCAGGATGCCGTCGCTGCGACTGAAATCTACCCCCGCCCCTGAACTTGAACCTGCCGCCGAACCTGACCCTGTCCGTACCCCGTCCTCTGCCGTCCTGCTTTCGGGATGGCGCGTGATCCTCGTGTCTCGAGCGGAGCGAGCCGGCCTCGCCTCGCGTGGTAGACTCCCGCGTCGTGGGTCGCAGGGTTTCAAAGAGCACGAATCGCTTCGCCACCCGGTCCCTGGGTTGGAAGTGGGCGATCGTCGGCGCGATGATGATCGCGATCGTGGTGATCGCTTACCTCGCATTGCGCAACACGGAGCCAACCCAGACCCAAACCCGTCACGGCGAGGGAGAGACCCGGCAGCCAAGACCGCAGGCCGAAGACCTTCACATCTCCGGCCACACCGGGCCGGCAGATCTCAACATCATCATGATCACCGTCGACACTCTGCGATCGGACCGGGTGTCGTCCTACGGCTCCACCCGCGTCGACACTCCCCACATCGACGGCTTTGCCAACGAGGGAGTGCTCTTCAGCAACGCGGCGAGCACCGTGCCATTCACCCTCCCGGCCCACGCCTCAATCCTCACCGGACTCTATCCGCCCGCACACGGTGTCAGGGAAAATGTGGGCTACACTCTCAGCGAAGAGGTGCCGACTCTTGCCGAGATCCTCTCCGAGGCGGGCTGGTCCACCGCCGGCTTCGTCAGCGCTTTTGTTCTCGACCGACGGTGGGGCATTGGGCGCGGCTTCGACCATTTCTTCGACGACTTCGATCTCAGCGAGATGGAAAAGGCCAACCTGAGCTCGGTCCAACGGGGCGGCGACGAGACCATTGTGGGGGCTGTTCGCTGGCTCGATGAGCGTCCGCAGGAACGGCCGTTCTTTTTGTGGCTTCACCTCTACGATCCGCACGACCCCTACACTCCGCCGGAACCCTACAGATCGCTCTATCCGAATCGGCCCTACGATGGCGAGGTTGCCTACACCGATCTGCTGATCGGCGATTTCCGCCAGGCGTTGACTGATCGCGGCCTGCTCGAAGATTCACTGGTGATTCTGACCTCGGACCACGGGGAAGGGCTCGGCGACCATGGTGAGTCCTTCCACGGTTTCTTCGTCTATGACACGACGGTCCACGCTGTACTGATCATGAGACCTCCCAAAGGTCTCCCCAGACCATTGGTTGTGGATACGGCGGTCAGCCACGTCGATCTGTTGCCGACGATCCTCGACGCAGTCGATGTCTCTCCGCCGGAAACGACGCACGGCGAGAGCCTGGTGCCCGCGTTGCTCGGCCGACCGCTGGAACTGGACCGCGGAGTCTACTCGGAATCGCTCTATCCCCTCCTCCACTATGGCTGGTCCGCCTTGCGCGCACTCAGGACAGATCACCACAAGCTGATCGACGAGCCTCGGCCAAAAGTCTTCGAACTGAAGACCGACCCCCAGGAACAAATCAACCTCTACACCGAGGCGCCCGCCGTTTCCGAGGACCTCGAAGGGCGACTCGCGTCGCTCAGGGAAGTCATCGACCGGGAGCTGGGCTCGTCGACCCGGCCACCGGACCTCGATCCCGAAACCCTGGCCCAACTGCAGGCATTGGGCTACGCCGCCGGTCAGGGCGGGGTCACCCTCGACCAGGAGGAGGATCGACCGCGGTCCGACCCCAAGGACAAGATCGGCCTCCATCGCCGGGTCATGAGGGCCCAATCACAGATGAGAACGGACGCGGATGCCGCGGAGAAAACGCTCCTCGAGCTGCTCGACGAGGACTCTGAAATCCTCGACGCTCACCAGATGCTGGGTCAGCTCACTACGACCCAGAAGCGGTTCGACGAAGCGGTGAACCACTTCCGCCACGCCCTCGAGATCGATTCCGACCACCAGAACTCGATCATGGGTCTTGCCTCCTCGTACAAGGAGCTGGGCCGGAACGAAGAGGCGTTGATCGGTTTCAAACGGATACTCGAGATCACGGGCGGAGACACTCGCGCCTCGCTGGCGATGGCGGACATCCTGGTTGCGGAGCGACGGCTGGACGAGGCCGCTTCAGTGCTCGGCGAGGCTCTCTCAACCACCGAGTTGGCCGGCCTGATCTACAACAAGCTCGGAGAGGTGCGCGTCGAGCAGGGCCGCTCCGAGATTGCCCAATCTCTGTTTGTGAAGGCGATCCAGGAAAAGGACGACTGGCCCTTGCCCCATTTCAACCTTGCCGTTCTTTACGAGGAACGAGGCGAGATCCAGCCCGCCATGGCGAGCTACAACCGGGCCATCGAGCTTGCCCCCAACTACCACCAGGCCCAGTTCAACCTGGGACGCCTGATGGGGCAGCTCGGGAGAGTCGACCGGCAGCAGGAGCTGTGGGAACGGGCTATCGAATCCAGCCCGAAGTTCGTGCAGGGTCACTACTATCTGTCAAAGCTCCTGATGGATCGAGGCGGTGACCTCGGCCGTGCTGAGGAGCTTGTGCGGGCGGGTATCGCCGCGGATCCGAAGCACCGGGAAGGACCGCTGGGCTACTACATTCTCGCCGACATTCTCAACCGCACCGGACGGTCGGCGGAGGCACAGGAGGCGGTTCGGATGGGTCGCGAGATCCAGGCGGCTGCGAATCGCTAGACCGCCGGGAAGGAAGTATGGGGCAATGACGTCGGAGAATGGTCGCGAATCCGAGCCTTCCGGTTTTCAGATGCTCTCCGACAGCCAGCTGGCTGAAATCCACCACGCGTCCCTGGAGATCCTCCGCCGGACCGGAGTTCGCGTCCAGGAACCCGAGGCCCGCGAGCTCCTCGGCGACGCCGGCTGTCGTATCAGCGACGGGGATCTGGTGAAGTTTCCGGCGGCAGTGGTCGAGGAGGCATTGCGCCGCGCCCCGTCCCGCATCGTGCTGTGCAGCAGCACCGGCGAGCCGCGAGTCTATCTCGAGGGACGGCGCACCTTCTTCGGCACCGGCTCGGACCTGCTCCACACACTTGATCTCGAGACCGGGAAACGCAGACTGTCACGCCTTTCCGACGTTCGGGACACCGCCCGGCTGGCGGACTCGCTGCCGAACCTCGATTTCGTGATGTCGATGGCTCTGCCGTCCGACCTGGCGCCGGCGACCTCGGACCGGCACTCTTTCCTCGCCATGATTACCAACACCACCAAGCCGGTGGTCTTCACCGCATGGGATGAAAACGGCCTCGCCGACATCATCACGATGGCGGAAGCCATCGTTGGCGGCGCGGACGCCCTCACGTTCAATCCTTTCCTCCTGGCATACCTCGAACCGACCACACCTCTGCAGCACTCTCAGCCGGTGCTACGCAAGATGCTCATGATGGCCGACCGGCGGCTTCCGATCGTCTATGCGCCAGGTGGCGTCGACGGCGCATCGGCGCCGGTGACCGCCGCCGCCAGCCTCGCGCTGGCCAACGCCGAGGTCCTGAGTGGACTCACCATCGCCCAGCTCCGTCAGCCTGGAACGCCGGTCGTCTACGGATCGGGCAGCGGACCCCTCGACATGCGGACCACCGTCGCCGCCTACGCCAGCCCCGAGTTCATGCGCCACTGCAAGGCGATGGCCGAGCTCGGACAGCGTTTCTATCACCTGCCGACGTGGGGTTTCTCCGGCTGTTCGGACGCCAAGCTTCCGGACATCCAGGCCGGCGTCGACAGCTCTCTGTGGATCCTGTGGACAGCCCTGAGCGGCGCCAACCTGGTGCACGACATCGGTTATCTCGAGTCGGGCATGACCTGCTCGTACGAGATGATCGTGATCTGCGATGAGATCATCGGCTTTGTCCGCCGTCTCCTCGGCGGCATCCAGCTGACGCCCGAGACGCTGGCTCTCGATGTCATCGACGAGGTCGGCCCCGGTGGAGATCACCTTTCCACCGATCACACTCTTCGCCACTTCAAGGAGTGCTGGTACCCGAAGATCTTTGACCGCTCCTCCTACCAGTCGTGGGCCGAAGCCGGCCGGCCCGAAGCGGTGACGCAGGCTCGCCAGGCTGCGCGCGACGCGATCGCAACCCCCCTCCCCGAGCCGCTTCCCGAGCAGGTCAGCGAGGCTCTGCAGGATGTGGTCGAGGCGGCCGACCAACGCGCCGGGATACGGTGACCTCCGCCGATGCAGGTCGCTGACGAGACCTGTTCCGCCCAGCACCGTACCCGCGTTCGGTGGGTGATCCTCGCCCTCCTCTTTGTCGCGAGCTTTGTCGCTTACGTGCTGCGAACAAACATGTCGATCGCAGGCGAAAGCATGATGACCGATCTCGGCCTGTCCAAGATCCAGCTGGGAATGGTGCTTTCAGCCTTCGCCTGGGGATACGCCATCTTCCAGTTTCCGGGCGGCGTCTTCGGCGACATCTTTGGGTGCCGACGGGCGCTGACCGTCATGGCCGTTTCGTGGGGTTTCCTGACATTCACGACCGGGCTCGTGCCTGGGTCTGCGATCGCTTCCACGACCCTCATCCTGACCTCGCTCATCGTTCTGCGGTTCCTCGTAGGCGTCACCCAGGCGCCTCTGTTTCCGGTCGCCTGCGGCGGAACGATCGGATCCTGGTTTCCCGTCTCGGGATGGGCATTCCCGAACGGATTGACGAGCACCGGGTTGACCTTGGGTGCTGCCGCAACAGCACCACTCATCGCCTGGTTGATGGAAACCCTGGGGTGGCGTGAGTCCTTTTTCTTGACGGCACCCCTGGCTTTTGTGATTGCCGGGGTCTGGTGGTGGTATTTCCGAGATGACCCGGCGCACCACCCACGAGTGAGCACGAGCGAGCTCGACCTGATCACATCCGGCCGGCCGTCACCGAAGCAGGATGTCGAGAAAAAGAAGGCCTGGAAACGGGTTCTCATGAATCGGGACATTTTGCTTCTGACGGCCAGCTATTTCTGCATGAACTACGTCTTCTACATCTTCTTCAACTGGTTCTTCATCTATTTGGTCGATATTCGGAACTTCGAAATCCTGGAGGGAGGCTATTTCGCGGCAGCTCCCTGGATGGTCGGCGCAGTGGCCGCCAGCCTCGGGGGGCTGTGGTGTGACCGTCTCTGCAAACGCTTCGGCGCCCGCTGGGGATGCAGGATCCCCGCCATCACCGGTCTCAGCCTTGTCGCCGTTCTGCTATTTCTCGGCGCAACCGCCGAGAACCCGTATCTGGCCGTCGTTTTGCTTTCCCTGAGCTTCGGAGCCACCCAGCTCACAGAGGGAACCTACTGGGCGGCGGCCATCTCCGTTTCCGGCCGACACGCCTCGGCCGCCACGGGAGTCATGAACACGGGCGGGAATGTCGTGGGCGGAATCGGTGCCCTGCTGGTTCCGATCACCGCTGAAGCATTCGGCTGGGTGCCGGCGCTTGCGACGGGATCGGTGTTTGCCGTGATCGGCGTCGGGCTGTGGTTCTTCGTGCGGGCCGACACCCCGATGACGTGAATGTCGGGTAGGGCCGGCGGCTGGGGTCCCTCACCACACACTACCGAGCGCGACCCTGATGGCCTCTCCGCTGACACCGCTGCTTTCCTCCGAGGCGAGGAAGGCGATCGTCTCGGCCACCTCCTGGGGCGTGGCAACCCGGCCCGGCGGATACATCGTCGCCCTCTCCTCCCACACCTGTTCGGCCGTGATGCCCCGGTCCTTCGCCTCGTGACGGGCTGAACGTTCGGCCATCTCCGTCCGAACCCAGCCCGGCAAAACGGCGTTCGATGCAACGCCGTATGGTCCGCCGTCCATGGCGACCGAACGCATCAGGCCCAGCAACCCGTGTTTGGAGCTGTTGTATGCGCTTCCGGCGTGTTCAGCGACCAGGCCGGCAGTCGAGCTGGTGTAGACAATGCGGCCGAATCGACGTTCGATCATGCCTTTGAGAACGAGCCTCGAGAGATGGAATGGGCCGTCGAGGTTGATCCGCATGGTCTCCCTCCAAACCTCCAAAGTCTGCTCCCAAACGACCTCTTCGTGAGCCGAGCCGATACCGTGGTTGCAGATGAGGATCTCGACAGGACCCAACCGTTGCTCAGCCACCTCGACCGCATGCTCACATCCCTCCGGTGTCCCGAGGTCGGCGACCGCATACTCGAGACCGACCTCTTCCAGTTCCTGCCGGCTTCGGGAGACGCACATCACCTCGGCCCCACGTGACGCCAGGAGCTCAGCCGTTGCTCGTCCTATTCCGCGGCCCCCACCGGTGACGAGAGCGACACGTCCTTCGACACCAGCCATGCTCCACGACTCCCTTCAGATTCCCGGGTCAGTATATCGAAGGGAAGCGGCGATCCAAGCGTTGGGCGCCGGGCTTTGCCCACGATTGTGTACCGACGGAGAAGAACAGGTCGACACGCGCACCGCCGGAATTCCCTTTTTTGCGAATTTTTCTCATTTTCTCTTTTTTTCGTGGCCGCCAGCACCCCAGAAGACCAGCGCAACTTTCGAGCGGTCTCACCTTCGTTCAGTGTTTTACCCTATACGACCTTTGATATCGCGTTTCAAGATCTTGTTTCCTGAGATGCCAGCTCGGCAACGCAACAGGTTTTCCTCCGAGAGGTGTTCGAGCATTCTTGCCGCTTCCCCCTTGACTTTCGATTTTCTTGGATTATCTTCGTTTTTGAAAGGTAACAACGGTGCCAGAAACCGGGACCCCGGTTGCCCTCAAAGCAGCCCTCAGGCACGACGCCATCCGGCGCGCCATCGAGGTCGACGGCCGTGTCAGCATCGCCGACCTCACAGATCGCCTCGGTGTCACCGAGGTCACAATCCGCGAGGATCTCAAGTACCTCGAGACGATCAACGTATTGAAACGGGTCCGCGGTGGAGCCGTGGTCACTCGCAACGGCGGCATCGAGATGCCCTTGGAGCAGACCAGCACCACCAATCGAGCCGAGAAAACGGCCATCGGCGCGTACGCGGCGTCGCTGGTCAAAAACGGTCAGACGGTGATCATCGATGTCGGCAGCACGACCACCGCCCTGGCAAACGCGCTGTCGCCCGAGCTGCTTCGCGTCGTGGTGATCACGAACGGCCTCAACATTGCCCTCGGGCTCGAGTCGCTCCCGGGCGTTTCGGTCATCGTCACCGGCGGTACTCTGCGCCCCCTCCAGCACTCGCTGGTCGCTCCGATGGGGACCATTCTCCTCGAAAAGCTCAAGGCCGACGTCGCCTTTCTGGGTTGTAACGGCGTCGACCCGGCCCGAGGGTTTACCAACGCCAACATCGCCGAGGCCGAGATCAAACAGGCGATGGTGCGGTCGGCGGAGAGGGTCGTCTTCCTTGCCGACCACGACAAGATCGGCGCCGTCGCGTCGGCCTTCGTGGGGGACATTTCGTGTGCGGATCTCCTGATCACAGATACCGGCGCCGACCCTTCTGCGCTCGCGACCCTGAGATCCGAAGGCCTCGAGGTCGTGACCGCCGACCCGGGTGCCGGCTGATGCGGAAATACCATTCTGTGTTCACTCGCCGATCGCGAGACCAGTTTCGCGGCCGGTTGTCGTCTCGTCCCGAAATTCATTGCGATGGATCACAAAACATTGAGGGGGTGTGAAATGACCAAGCGGCGAATGCCTTTACTGTTTCTGACCGGCTTCTTCTTGCTTTCGGCGGTCTCGGTGTCGGCGCAGACCACCGGCAGCATCCGAGGGCGGACGGTAGACGCTGACGGGCAGCAACTGCCGGGGGTCACCATCGTCGTCTCCGGTGATTCCCTGGGCTCAGCCCAGCGAACCTCGGTCACCAGCGCATCCGGTGGGTTTCAGATCGCCGCCTTGCCCATCGGCACGTACAGCGTGACGGCTGACCTCGGCGGTTTTCAGCGCCAGGCGGCCGAAAATGTGAGGGTGGCGATCGGAAAGGTGGCAACCGTCGATTTCATCATGCCGGAAGCTTTCTCGGATGAGATCACGGTGATCTCCGAGACACCGCTCATCGACGTGTCGAGCCCCACCTTCAACACCAGGTTCGACGCCGAGCAGATCATCGACCTGCCGACCAGGGGGAACTTCTACGACATGATCGCTCTGACCCCCGGCATGTCCCAGCAAGACGAGGGAGACAGGGAAATCGTCGCGTTCGGCGCCGACGTCAAGATGACCCAGTGGAACATCGACGGCGTCAACCGGACCCTGCCGGAGGGCGGCACTCTCTATTGGTCGATGAACGACGAGATGGTGGCCGAGATCCAGGTCCTCGGCACCGGCGCCACCGCCGAGTACGGGGGCATGCTCGGGACGGCCTTCAACGTCGTCACCAAGTCCGGCACCAACCAGTTTCACGGCTCGGCGTCCTTCGATTATTGGAACCCCAACTGGGTCGACACCAATGCCGAAAGCCAGCAAGAGGACACGCCCGAAGACGCTCGGACATTCCGGCTCGACCGCCACGACAATCTATCGCTCACTCTCGGTGGACCGATTCTGAGGGACAAGCTGTGGTTCTTTGTTGGCGCCGAGTGGGGGCGCTACAAGGCCTTCTGGCCTGACCAGGTCGAGCTTCCCGAATCGAAGGAGTCGTACTGGAACAAATATGACGCCAAGCTCTCGGCCCAGCTGGCCCAGAACCACCGTCTCACCATGACGGTCAACGACCACGAGGACCTTTCCCCCAGCCTGGGCAGCGTCTATGCCGATTCCTCGACATGGAACGAGTGGTGGTGGCGCGACAACATGATGTCCCTGGACTACAGCGGGATCCTCGGTCAGAACACCGTCCTCGAGGCGCGTGGCGGCGTCTGGCGGGGCGACGAGGAGTATCGTGCCCAAAACCCGAGCGACGACCCGTATTTTGTCGACTGGACGGTGTATCCGCCTCTCGAGCACGGGGGCACCTATTGGAACTGGGATTGGGAGCGGCACCAGGACACGGCGGAGATCAAACTCACACAGCACGCCGACGATTTCATCAAGGGGGACCACGAGTTCCGCTTCGGGGTTCAGTACAACCGGGGCGGCGGCACCACCAAACCCTATAATGTCGATTATTTTTATACCTACGACTACTACGGCCCGGACTACGTGTACCTGTACTGGTACACGGGTCTGCCGTACTACTACGGGGGCGAATCGGAGTCATGGGGTGCCTTCGCCACCGACAGCTGGAGGGTCAGCAGCGAGGTGACCCTCGACATCGGGGTGCGTTACGACACCCACGAGGGCTGGATCGACGATTTCCCGCGCCTCGACAGGGATTCGAACCCCACCGGCGAGATCATCCCTGGCCGGGACATGATCAACTGGGACAACGTCGACCCTCGATTGGGCTTCGCCTGGAACATCGGGGGCACCGGCAAGAACGTCCTCCGCGGCTCGGCCGGGCTCTTCCACGCCCCCGTGATCTCCGGCGACTGGTACAGCCCGCCGCCCGATTCACCGCTGTGGGCGTATTACTGGACGTACATCGATTGCGACGATTGCGAATGGTATGTTTTGCGGTATGTTCCGCCTCCACCCGACACGTTCCTCGTACCCGGCACGGAGAACGCCGAGACCTGGGAGTACACCCTCGGCTTCGACCATCAGCTGACCGCAACCAGCGCGATCGGCATCTCGGGGACCTACAAGCAGACCAGCAATCTGATGGGCTGGTACATCGACGACGACGGCGAGTTCGATTGGGCCACCATCACCGACGACGTGACCGGAGAGGAAATCCGGCTCAGGGACTACTACATACAGCCGACGCGGCTCAAGGGCAACAGCACGGGGCCGGGAGCGAACGGCGGTGACCGCCCGTACGAGCAGGATTACCTCGGTGTCTTTCTGACCTACACGAAGCGATTCAGCAACAACTGGGACCTCATGGCCTCCTACAGCTACTCCGAGTCCAGGGGCATGAACCCGCGGTTCTTCTCCGGTGGCGGTGGGGGTGCACAGGGCGGCACCTTCTGGTCGAGCCGCAGCGAAGCAGATCCCAATGCCTTCACCAACGCCGACTCGGACAAGCTGCTGGCGGGCGACCGCAGGCACATCCTTCGCCTGGTCGGCAACGTCATGCTGCCCTATCAGTTCAAGCTCAACTCGGTGGTCAACATCCAGAGCGGGCGCACCTACGACCGGCGACAGTGGTACAGAATACCGAACCACGGCTCGGGCACGATCATCACGAATCCGGGCGACAACGACCAGCGCTTCCCGACCCAGTACCTGTGGGACCTAGGGGTCGGCAAGCACTTCAACCTCGGCAAGGATACCGATTTCAGCATCTACCTCCAGATCCTCAACATCCTCAACGACGACGCGGTCGAGTACTGGGTCACCAACACCTTTACGGAAGACGAGGAACTCGTCCCCGGCCAGTGGGTCCTGCCGCGACGAGCGGAGCTGCGGTTGAGGTTCGCGTTCTGACGAAGAGCGACTCAGGAACGAGCCCGCTTCGGCGGGCTCGTATTTTTTTCACCCGAGGCCGACGGATCACCCTCGACCCTTGCGGTTGAAATCATGAGAGGATAGCTCGGAAATTTGGGACTGGATTGAACTCACGCCCGGTACATCCTGGTGACTTTTTGGAGGAAAAATGAGCCGAAAGACGACTCGCCGGTCAATTGTGATCATCGGTGTCGTGGCGACCATCGCGGGCTGTAGCGACAGCCGACCGGAACCCCACCCCGACTGGGAAAACCCCCAGATGATCGGACGCAACAAAGAGCACGCCCGCGCTACTTCAGTCGCGTTCGCCGATTCGGCGACGGCTCTGGCGATGGACCCGACCGCCTCTCCCTGGTACCAGTCGTTGAATGGCGACTGGAGCTTCCACTGGTCGCCCAACCCCGCCCAGCGCCCCCAGGATTTCTATCTTCCAGATTTCGACGTCAGTACCTGGGACTCGATCCCCGTGCCCGCCAACTGGCAGCTGCACGGGTACGGCTATCCGATCTACACGAATATCCGCTATGCGTGGGGCGATCCCGATCCGCCACGGGTGCCCCATGACTTCAACCCGGTTGGCTCCTACAGGAGGTCGTTTTCCGTCCCGGATGACTGGTCAGACCGCCAGGTCTTTGTCCATTTCGCCGGTGTCAACTCGGCCTTTTATCTGTGGGTCAACGGTCAGGAGGTCGGCTACAGCCAGGGCAGTCGGACACCCGCCGAGTTCAACATCACCGATCACCTCGTCGCCGGCGAGAACGTGCTCGCCGTCGAGGTATATCGATACTCCGACGGCTCCTACCTCGAGTGCCAGGATTTCTGGCGCATCAGCGGCATCTTCCGGGATGTCTACCTGTGGGCTGCAGGGGATCTCGACATCCGCGACTTCGAGATCCAAATCGATCTCGACGACGCCTACCGTGACGCCGTGCTCGGCATCGACATCCACGTCCGGAATTTTGCTTCGGAGGCGCGATCGGTCACCGTTACGGGGACCGTCTTCGACTCCCAAGAACGTCCGTATATCGACGATCTCACCGCGACCGCAGAGATCGCTGCAGGCGGTGAAACCACCGTTCGGCTCGATCGGCAGGTCACCGACCCTCTGAAGTGGTCGGCGGAGCAGCCAAACCTCTTCACCCTCGTGCTGGAGCTCCGTGACGCGGACGGCGCTGTCCTCGAGGCCGTCTCTCACAATCTAGGTTTTCGCGAGGTGGAGATCAAAGATGGGCTCCTACTGGTCAACGGAGTGGCCGTCCTGCTCAAGGGCACAAACCGCCACGAGCACGACCCCGACACCGCCCACGTCATGAGCACCGAGTCGATGGTTCGAGACATCCGCCTCATGAAGCAGCACAACCTCAATGCGGTTCGCACGTCCCACTACCCCGATGTCACCGAGTGGTACGACCTCTGTGACCGATACGGCCTCTACGTCATCGACGAAGCCAATATCGAGTCGCACGGCATCGGCTACGATCCAGACAAAACCCTCGGTAATAAACCGGAATGGGAGAAGGCCCACCTCGACCGGACCATCAGCATGGTCGAGCGCGACAAGATCCACCCCAGCATCATCATCTGGTCGCTCGGCAACGAGGCCGGTGATGGCGTCAACTTCACGACTACCAGCGGGTGGATCCGCGAGCGCGACCCGTCACGACCCGTCCACTACGAGCGGGCCGAGCTCGGCCCCAACACCGACATCTTCTGCCCCATGTACGCGCGTATCGAAGAGATCGTCGAGTATGCGGAGACGCATGACGACCGACCCCTCATCCTCTGCGAGTACTCGCACGCCATGGGCAACAGCAACGGCAACCTCAAGGACTACTGGGACGCCATCCACGAGCACGAGCGGCTCCAGGGCGGCTTTATCTGGGACTGGGTCGACCAGGGCCTCCGCCAGCCGGTGCCGGGCCGTCCCGACGAGTTCTACTTCGCTTTCGGCGGCGATTTCGAACCCGAAGGCGTCTACCACGACGACAACTTCCTGATGAACGGACTCGTGTCCCCCGACCGGGTGCCCCACCCCGGTCTCATGGAAGCCAAGAAGGTCTACCAATACGTCACCATCACGCCCGTGGATCTCGCGCAGGGTGAGGTGGAGATCGGCAACGGTTACGCCTTCACAAACCTCGAGGCCTTTGACGTTTTCTGGGAAATTACGGCCGACGGCGGCGTGCTGAAGGCAGGGCGTCTTCCGACGCTCGATATCGAACCGGGGCAGAGCACGGTGATCCGGCTCCCGTTGCCAACGATCCCCGCCCGACCAGGCGTCGAGCACCGGCTCGATATCAGCATTCGCCTTCCCGCGGACACCTCGTGGGCCGACCGAGGTCACGAGGTGGCCTGGGAGCAATTCGAGCTGGATATCAGCGCAGATCCGCCGGTTCTCGATGCGGCCGCCATGCCGTCGTTAGATGTTATGGAAAACAACGATCTGATCATCGTATCCGGCGATCATTTCGCCGCCCACTTCGACCCGGCCGAGGGCAAGCTCGTTTCGTTCGTCGCCAACGGCACCGAGCTCATCGCAGCGGGCCCGGCGCCCAACTTCTGGCGGGCCCCCACCGACAACGACCGCGGAAACGACATGCCCGAGCGCTGTGCGCCGTGGAAGGCCGCCAGCCGGAGATGGGTTGTCACCAGCGCGAAGGTGAAACAGCTCGGTCCTGCGGAGATCGAAGTGCGGTTTGGGGGGTCCCTGCCGGATGTCGAGGCCGCCAACGCGGTCGTCTACACGGTGCTCGGCAGCGGAGACATCGTCGTTGAACACGCATTCACGCCGGGCGCGGTCGAGCTCCCCGAGCTACCACGCTTCGGGATGCAGCTGGCCATCCCGGGTGGTTTTGAAAACCTCACCTGGTATGGCCGCGGTCCGCACGAAAGCTACTGGGACCGCAAGGCGGGCGCCCGCGTCGGGGTCTACCAAGGCACCGTCGACGAGCAGTTCGTCGATTACTCCGAACCGCAGGAGAACGGCAACAAGACCGATGTTCGTTGGCTGACGCTGACAAATGAAGAGGGAGTCGGGCTGTTGGCCGTCGGTATGCCCCTGATGGGCTTCAGTGCTCACCACTACGCCACCGACGATCTCGAGGAGGCGAAACACAGCTTCGAGATGGAGCGGCGCGAAGAGATCACCCTCAACCTCGACCTCCAGCAGACCGGGGTCGGCGGCGACGACAGCTGGGGTGCGCGCCCCCACGAACAGTACACCGTGCAACCGGGGCCGATGAGCTACTCCTTCCGTCTGCGGCCGATCTCTCCGGAGACGGCGCCCGCCATGGAGCTCGCCCGGTTTCAGAGGTGATCCGGCGAGTCGTCGGACCAGTGGCCGGGGGCTGGTAGAGAGCAGCCACAGTCGGTTCGATCAAGGATCCGTCAGAGCCAGGCACGGGATCGGCGTCAGCAACCAGCGACCGGTAACAGCGCCAGGTGACAGCGGCAGTGAGCAGGGACAATGGACGGGGTCAGCGACAGCAGTCAGGAACAGAGATCAGCGGCCGCGACAACGCCGGTCTCGGGCGACGGCGCCATTGGGGAATGTCACGTTTTTCGTTTCCGATGCTGAATCTGCCGCCGGCGCCGCAGCTGAAGCTGTTCAATGCCTCTGATCGCTGCAGCGGCCATCTGTTTCGGACGTCTGCCGCTGCCTCCTGTCCCTGTTCCCTGGTCCTCCCGTCCGGCACCGTCAACGATCGTTCTGACTGTCGGAACTCGACTCCCCTCCCCTCTTCGGCAGAGGCGGTGGATCACGACGTCCATCGATGAGGTGCATCAGCGAAAGGTAGGGGTGCTTTTTGATCATCCGTGGTCCGGCAAAACGCATCACCTCGCGCATCTTTTTTCGGGGATCGGGACGGTAGCAGTGAATGGGGCAATCGGCGCAAGTCGGTTTGTCGGGTCCGTAGGGGCAACAGTCGAGGCGCCGATCGGCGTAGTCTGCAAGGACGGTGCACTCATCGCACAAAACTCTCGATCCGTGATGGTGGGCGCAATAGATCTTCAGCATCGCGCGCATCGTCGCGCGCTCTCTCCGGATGCGTCGAGTTCCTCTTCGCACACCTGGAGATTGGCCTTCGCGCGACAAATATTCCATGACCCGAATCAAGACCCTCCTAAAGCCGCCGCGGCCCCCGGTGGACAGAACGAAACAACACCGCGAAAGCGTAAATTCTGTCATTCAGAGCATTTCTACGCCGCTTTCGGTGGTAACTCATGGAAAGACAGATCCGCATGTTCCTGTAGGTAAGTGGTTTATCCCCCTACCTCGCGTCAGCACGGGCGGGGATAAACCGCCCCTAACCAATCTTCGGCTGCAAGGCCCGACGCACCGTACCCAGCGCCGCCAATTGTCGTCCTGAGAGAGCCCGGCGAACGAAGAGCCTGCCCTGAGCGAGGCCTACGGCCGAGTCGAACGGGATCTGGGTGGGTGGGTGACTGCCGAACGAGCATTGGGACAAGAACCAATCCTGGAGTCGGGTATCATCACCAGCATGAAAACCCTACATGATCAATGCATCGGTACCCGAACGACCACCCCTCTCCTCTTCATCGCGGCCCTTTTCTTCGCTTTGCCGGCGGCGGCGACCGAGCTCCCCTCCGGGGTTCGCGTCAAAAGCCTCGAATCGACCAGACGCAACCAGGTCTGGATCGACATCGGTGAAGATGTGCTCGCGATCGACGCCGCCGTGGCCGCAGCGGGTGACAACGCGACGTCCCGATACGGCATCTCCACCGGGGACAAGGGTTCCGTCTCAGCTGAAACCGAGCTGCGACCCGAATCTCGATCACCTGCAAAGAACCCGTCGCAACGGGCAGCAATCATCGTCCGATCGGGTTTCACCCTCGCCGCCGCCGATCGCGAAATCGTGTTCATCGATGTCGGGCGCGCCGCTACAGCGAGCGACGCGGTGGTCTGGCTGCCCCGTGAGAAGCTTTTGGTCACGGGACGGATCTGCGACCGGGACCGGGTCGAGGCGATGACCGACACCGACTCCCTGGCGTGGACCGCCGCGCTCGAACGATTGCTCGACCTCGAGCCCGAGGTGGTGGTGCCGGGGCGCGGCGCGCCGGGTGGCGCCGAGCTGCTGTCGGACCACGCCGAGCGTCTCGCCATCCTCCGCGCTTCCGTCGAAGGCAGTCTCTTAGCCAACAAGACAGTCAACGAGACGGCCGAATCTCTCAACGAACCCTGGTTCACCAGATGGCATGCCGAAGACCCGACGGCCGCCGACCGTTCCATCCATGCGATCTTCGCCGAGATCGGCGGCCTCCACCCGCCGTGGGAGCTGATCGAGGAACGGCGCCTGCGGGAGGGGCCATCTCCAACCAAGAATGACCCCGATTGGACAAAGCCGCAGAAGGTCCTGTGGCGCAACTATTGGCCCGAGAGACTCCCCATGTTGACGCAGGTGGCCCCGGGCGTCGAGATCGTCCCGTATGACACCACCGAGGAGGCATTGGGCTCGATCGCCGATGCCGACGCCCTGATCGGTACGGCCAACGCCGAGCTGCTGGCGGCCGCACGCAACCTGCGTTGGGTTCAGGTGGGCTCCGCCGGCGTCGAGAGGTATCTGGCGATCCCCGAACTCGGGAGCGGCGAGGTGCTGTTGACCAACGGTCAGCGCCTGGCGTCACCGGTGATCGGCGAGCACGTCATGGCGCTGACCCGTGCCCTGGCCCGAGGCCTCAATCGCGCTGTCACGGCTCAGGACGCCGGAGAATGGCGGCGCTCGGAGATCGGGAACTCGGCGCCCCTCACTCGATTGCGCGGTAAGACGATGCTCGTCGTCGGGTTGGGAGGTATCGGCACCGAGGTCGCGCGGCTGGCTTCCGCCGCCGGGATGCGGGTCACGGCCATCCGAAACAGCCGTCGCAGCGGCCCACCATTTGTCGCGAAGGTCGGCCTCGGCGAAGATCTCGTCGACTATCTTCGCGAAGCAGACGTGATTGCCAACTGCCTACCCCTCACGCCCGACACCAAGGGCACTTTTGACGCCGCACTCTTCGAGGTCATGAAACCGACCGCGTTCTTCATCAACGTCGGCCGCGGTGGAACGGTGATCACCGCCGATCTCGTGACCGCTCTCGAGACCGGCAGGATCGCCGGGGCGGGTCTCGACGTCACCGACCCCGAACCTCTCCCCGAGGGGCATCCGCTGTGGAAGGCCCCCAACCTCATCATCACCCCACACTTCGCGGCATGGTCCGATATGGGGCGGGAACGGCGCTGGTTGCTGTACCGGGAGAATCTCCGGCGATTCGTCGCGGGTGAGCGGCTTCTTTCCGTTGTCGATCCGGCGCGGGGCTACTGACTCCCGGTCCCCTGGGTATCCCCGGCAACCTCGTCCGGGCCATCACCGATCTTCAGGGTGGGTTCCCACCACAAGGGCCGCTCGCGCTGGTCATCCAGATCGACAAGCTCACCCACCCGAGGGGTGATCACCTCGACGTCCAGATCGGAGGCGGTCCTGACCACCTGGCGGATCGGTTGGTTCCAGGGGTGGAGCGCCAGATCGAAGGTGAGCCAGTGGACCGGCAGCATGCGCCGGCCCTTGAGAGCCACGTTGGCCTCCACCGCCTGGATACCGTTGAGGTGGATGTCGGGCCACGCCTCGTCGTAGGCGCCGCACTTGACGATCGTCAGGTCGAAGGGACCATAGTCGTCGCCGATTTCTGCAAACTCGTCCTGCCAGCCGGTGTCACCACTGTAGAAAACCCGAGACTCCGGCCCGATCATCGTCCAGGACGCCCACAGGGTTCGATTCAGGTCGGTCAACCATCTTCCGGAGAAATGCCTGGCCGGTGTCGCGATCAGGGCGAGTGAGCCGACCGCCGCACCCTCCCACCAATCGAGCTCGATGATCTGACCTGCCGGCACGTCCCACGATTCGAGGTGTGCGCCGACACCGAGAGGTACGGCGAAGACAGCTCCACGGGGAGCCAACCTGCGGACCACTGCCATGTCGAGATGGTCGGGGTGGTCGTGCGAGATAACAACCACATCCGCTCCCGGGAGATCCTCCAGCGGTATCGGAACCGGGTGGCTGCGTTTGATCCCCACGAGCTTGAGCGGTGACACGATGTCGGCCCACACCGGGTCGATCAGCACGCGGGTCCCGTCGAGCTCGAGATAGACCGTCGAGTGACCGATCCAGATGAACCGAATGCCGCGATCCCGCAGTGCAGCGAGAGTCTCTCCTTCCGGTGTGACAACCGGCACCGGACCGGAAGGTTTCCTTTTCTCGGTCCCTCGGATCCACTCGACCGTCGCCCGCCAGCCGTCCCGCTCCATCGAGAGATCCGTCGGCACGAGGTTCTTTGCTCTGCCCTCGGAGAAGTTCGGGCTTGCGTCGACCCTGGCGAGGCGATCACCCTTGACCTTGCCGCCGAGACTCGCTCCCCAATCGGTGGCCCACAACAGAGACAGCCCAACGATCGCGACGCAGAACACCACGAATTTCAGCACGCGAGAGAGCCATCTCGGCAACCGCCGTCTGCCTCGCGACGCGGAGCCCGTTATGGCCGATTGACCAGGGATCACCGACAGCCCCTTCCTTGCCCTCGTACAATCTTCGCTGCAACCGAACCCGGAGGCAAGACTCGTCGATGCTCTTTCAGCCGTCAGCGGCCCTCGTCACGAGGTGCCGGAGGCGTCGCCCTGGCGCCCGGCTTGCCCTCCGCCGCGTTGTCATAGAAGCGCTGGGTCGGGTACGCGAAGTCGACGTCGTCGGCCGCGGCGAAGGCGTCGAGGATGTCCTCCCAGATCGCGGCCTCCGCCGACCGGCGGCGCCGTGGATCGACCAGAAAACGAAGGGTCAGAGTGACACCGATGTCGGCCACCGCCGTCCACACGATCGGCGTCAGGTGCTCGTAGCGGATGAGGTACTTGCTCGCCGCCTGACGCACCTGGCGGGCCGCATCCTCCGAGGTCAACGCCGCGTGGCGTTGAGAGATTTCGGTCAGAAGTTCCTTCGCCTTGCGCCAGTTGCTCTCGAAGGTCACGGTGACCGGGATCTCGTCCCAGATGAAGTTGAAGCCCTGGGTGTAGTTGGCCACCGTCTCCTGGAACACCTTGCCGTTCGGGATGTGGAGGATCTGCTTCGTGCCATCCTGGACGGCTTCGGACTCACTTCCGAGGGGGGCGGAGTGGTGGATCTGCGTCGCCAGATCCGCGAGTTCCTGGAGGCCGGGCCCCAGGCGGGAGTCCTCATCGTGGACGAGGCCCACCAGCTGTCGG
>CBDTWX010000033.1:0-18912 GCA_965364305.1 uncultured Thermoanaerobaculia bacterium | reverse complement strand
TCGAACAGGAAGGCGAGCGCGTCGCCGAGTCCTGGCATGGCGAAGGTGAGGTCCACATCGTTTACCAGGACATCGAGATCCGTTGCGACGAGGTCGATTATGACCGGGCGACCGGGGATCTGGTCGCACGCGGCAATGTGATCGTCGATCGTGGACCGAGCCGATTCACAGCGGACAGGGCGCGTTTCAATCTCGAGACCAAGACCGGGGTCTTTATCAACGCCACCGCCTATATCGACCCCATGTACACATTCACCGGCCGCGAGATCGAAAAACTCGACGAGACCCACTATCGGATCGATCGCGCCACCTTCACCACCTGCGCCACCGATGGCCGATCCCCATGGAGCTTCTCCGTGCGCTCGGCTCTGGTCGAGGAGGAGGGCCTCGGCCGATTCAAGAGCACGGCCCTCAAGGTCCAGGGGGTACCGGTCTTCTACCTGCCGTACATGGTGTGGCCGGTCAAGCAGGAGCGGTCGGCGGGTCTGTTGATGCCCCGGCTCGGCTACTCGAACCGACGCGGTTTCAACTTCGGTCTCCCGGTCTACGTGCCCCTGGGCAGGAGCTACGACACCACGGTCTTCGCCGATTACTATGCGCAGGGATATTTCGGGCTCGGCAACTCGTGGCGGTGGGCGCCGGTGAGAGGAGCCTTCGGCGAGGTCAACCTCTATGCGATCTGGGATCGCGAGCAAGAAAATACGCAGTGGAAGGTCTTTGGCAGGCACGTCCAGGAGGACTTTCTGGGATTCAGGCTCCTGGCTCAGGTCGAAAATCTCTCGGATATCGATTTCTGGCAAGATTTTGACCGCAGCTTCGACGCCAACACCCGGCGCGACCTGTACAGCTTCGTCTATCTGACGCGCTCATTCGGACCCTATGCCCTGAATCTCCGCACCGACCACCGCCAGACCTTCCTCACCCAGAATGACGTCGTTCTCAGCCAGATTCCCGAGATCGAGGTGCGCTCCGGGGCGACCCCGATCGCAAGCTCCCCGGTGTATCTCAACCTGATCGGCTCGCTGAGCTATCTCTCGTCCGATCGCGGCGGCGATCTTCAAGGTTCCTACGGCCGGGCGGATCTCCTGCCGACCTTTTCCTACACCCTTCCCGGCCCCCCGTGGCTGTCGGTTACGCCCCGCCTTGGCGGGCGCTTCACCTATTACACGCAGCAGTACACCGAGGACCGCAGAGCTTTCGAGGACAGAGGCCTCTCCAGGATCTATGCAACCGGCGCGGTCGACGTGGTCGGACCCTCCCTGTCGCGTGTCTTCGAGGGCGGGTTTGGCGACTTCTCGAAGCTCAAACATCTCATCGAGCCTCGCATCGAGTACCGCTATCTCACCACGACCACCGATGTCAGCCGAATACCGATCTTCGACGAGGTCGATTCGACGCCCCGGGACGCGAATCTCGTGAACTTCGTGTTTGCCAACCGCCTCCTCGGACGGTCACGGGAGGGCATCGGAACCCGCGAGCTCGCCTCGTTGGAGTTTCTCCAGTCGTACTCCTTCGGGCCACAGCTCAACTTCGGTGATGACATTCGATCAAACCAGTTCGGACCCCTGGGAATGGCCTTGCGCGTGACCCCGACGATGGGCACCGGGTTCGACGCCAGGGCCACGTTCGACATCCGGTACAAGAGCCTGCGGTCGACCTCGTTGGCGGCCTCGCTCCAACGCCCGATCGGCATGCTCAACCTGACCTGGTACGAGAGCTACCTCCCGAGCACCGGAGTCCGCGCCTCGTCCCAGATTCGCTCCTATCTGGCCTTCCGCAAGGCCGGTTTCCCGCTCGACGTCTCGGTTCAGATCGCTTACGACATCGCGCGTTCCGAGCTCGGCGACCAGCGCTACGGGGTGGGTTATCAGGGCAGTTGTTGGAACATCTCCGCCCAGTACCGCGACACCCGGATCGGCGCCTTCCCGACCCGCGAGTTTCTGATCGTCATCGGGCTCAAGGGGGTCGGAGCGTTGCCGGAGATCAAGGGGAGCCTGGGCGGGTATTAAAGCAATTCCGTCCGCCATCGTCGGACGCTGGCGGACGGGATTGCTACTGAAGAGAGAGCACCAGCACAGGAACTCTTTGCCTCGTTTGCCTTCTTTGATCGTATTCCGCAATTCTGACCGTCGACGTCCGACGGCGGTGGTCAGAATTGCGGGCCGTCGGAGCTCACAACATCCCAGCGAGCAGGGTCGCGATTCCCAAGAAGCTGAAAAAGCCGACGACGTCGGTGACGGTCGTGAGGATGATCGAGGACGACTGTGCCGGGTCCTGCCGGAGAGCGGTGAGGATCATCGGTATCGCCGCCCCGGAGAGACCGGCGGCGACCATCGAAAGGACCATCGACGCACCGATGACCAGCGTCAGACCCGGCGAGCGACTCCACAGATACACCGCAGCCGCCGTCGAGACCGCAACCGCAATCCCGTTGAGGAAAGCGACCCTGACCTCCTTGCTCGCGACCCGCAGCCAGTTCCGAACGCGGACTTCGCGCAGGGCCAGGCCCCGCATCGTCACCGCAAGGGCCTGGGCGCCGGTGTTGCCGGACTGGCCGGCGACGACCGGCAGCAGTACGGCGAGAGCGGTGAACCTGGCGATGGTGTCTTCGAACAAACCGACCACAGCCGCGGCGAGAAACGCGGTCAAGAGATTGACCTCGAGCCATGGGAGTCTTTTGCGGACCGCAAAGCTCACTGGTGACAGGGCTCGTTCTTCCCGGCTGGCGCCGACCATGCTCTGGATATCCGCCGTCGCCTGCTCCTCGACGGCTTCCATGAGCGAACGGTTCGGGATGTATCCGACGAGGCGTCCTTCGAAATCGACCACCGGCAGAGCCAGAAGGCGGTGATGCTCGAAAAGCTCCACCACCTCGGTCTGGGAAGCGGTCGCCCGAACGCTGATCGGTCGATCGGTGATCAATTCACGGAGGCGACCGACCGGCTCGGCAATCGCGAGCTCCTGAAGCGAGACCCGTCCAACATAGGCGCCTGTGCCATCAACGATATAAATGCTCACGATGCGGCGGTCCCGCTGCTGCCGAAGGGTCTCCAAGGCCTCCGCAACAGTGTGTTCGGAACCCATCATGGGGACGCGCGGGTCCATCATCGCACCGGCCGAGTCGGGGGGGTAGCTGAGGAGGTCCATGATCTCGGCGGCAGCTCTGGCCTCGAGTTCGTTGACGATCTCGGTTCTCGCCGACTCCTCGATGCGCGCCAGAAATGCGACGACTCGCAGGGGGTCTGCTGTGGTGAGCAGCGTTTTTCGCGATTCACGATCGAGCAACGGCACGACCTCCGCCGCCACGTTCGTCTGGAGACGATTCAGGACCAGGGACGCGGTCGGCGCAGGCAGAGCAACCAGGACCTCGGCGATATCGGTGGCCGAGGTCGATTCCAGCTCGAAGACCCCTTCGTCGGTGAAGCGGGAGAGAAAATCATCCGCGAGGATTGAGGATGCGGTATGCGGGTCGTTGGTCATCATGGAATGTCCCCAGGAGATGTCTTTGCGCTGCCCGTGGCGAGAACCTCGATGGCCGAGAAGAGACCCGACCAATACACCTCGCCGAAATCGAGCAGCGTTGTCAGGGCGGTCGTGGGCCCAAGACGATCCGTCGACGCGTGTGAGGCCGAGCGGAGGACCTTGTGGCGAATGACGCCGAGGAAAGCATCCCGGGCATCGACCACCGGCAACGCATCGAAAGCCGACCACGCACGATGCTGATGGAGAGCCGCCAGCGGTGTGGTGGCCGGCACCTTCTGGACTGGTGAGTTCATGATTGACCGCAGCGAGGCGCCTTCGTCGGCCAGCTCGAGCTCTCTCCGGTGAATCACGCCCACCAGTCGGTACTGCTGGTCAATCACGTAGAGGTAGGGGACTCGAGGGTCGGTTCCACTTTTCAGCGCCTCGCCAACGGTGGCATCTGCATCACCGGGCGTGACGGCCGAGTCTGCCGCTGAGCCCACAGAGCCCGCGGGAAGAGAAAGCGCTTTGCGAACCCTCGGCTCGATGGATCGCGGCAGAGCCCCCAGAATGTCGGAGCGAGCACCGGCCGGAAGCAGCCTCAGAAGAGCCACGATCCGTGAAAGATCGAGCCCTTCCAGGAATCTTGCCGCCTGATGTGGGGTGACGTGTTCGATGGCGGCCACGGCTGATCTTGGCCACATCTCCTTGATGACCGCGGCAGCCGTTTCGGGTTCGAGCGCCGCGAGGAAAGTGGCCGCCTCATCGGGTGCGAGATCCTGGAGGCGATACGCCGCGGCGTCTGGATGGACGGTCGCGTACCGCCGGGCCAGTGAGTGCATGATGCTCATCTCACGACGCCTCGAGAAGAAGAGGAGAGCTCTCGTGGAACCGAGCGGCGGGGACGATCACCCGGCCCTCCTTCGATTCGACAATGACCGCGGTTGAGGTCAGCTCGACGACTGTGCCCTGGATTTCGTCGATTCTCACCTCCTGACCGACGTGGCAAAGCTGCGCCACATAACGTGCCGCCACGATATTGGCGACTGCGGTTCGTGCGCCAAGCGCGAACGCCAGGCCTGCGGCAGCAAGGACGGAGCCCAAGGTCACGGCAAGAATGAGCTCGAGCACGCGGCCGTGGAGACCCAGCTGCTCGAACGCCATGACCCCCGCGATCGTGATGATCAGAACGTTGACAAACCCGGCCAGGACTTTTGCCTGCTGCTCGAGCCTCATCAGGACGGCGGCTCGTTCCGCGGCCCCGCGGGCGAACCGGGCGACCGCGAGTCCCCCGATGATCAGGGCTGCGGCGGCGACGATATTCGGCAGATACGAGGCGAGGCGTCCAAAGAGATCCGTCAGGATCGGGAGACCGAGGACCTCGACTGCAGCCACCCCGAACAAAGCCAGAACGCCCCAGAAGAAAAACAAACCGATGAGCTTCGGAACGACCTCCCGCACACCACTGGTCTCGAGAGCACTGGTGAAAGCCGGCCCGGTCGAGAGCCGGTCGAGCACCCGCTGGCTCAGTGCCCGTCCAGCGATCGAGAACAGCTTTGCCACCCCGAGTCCGACCAGCACCAACAGCAGGGCACCGATGATCGCCGGCAAAGACTCAGGAATAGCGGCCACCGCCGCATCCCACCACGCTTTGAAAGACATGTTAGCCTCCTTGTATCAAGAGATTCTCTCACGGGAAACGGAGATCGCAGTGGAACACGAATTCGAGGCGATGACCTTCGTTGTGCGGCTTGGAGCGACGCTGTTCTTCGTCCTCCTCAACGGGTTCTTCGTTGCCGCTGAGTTCGCCTTCGTCAAGGTCCGCAGCTCACGGATCGAGGCCTTGGCCAGCACGGGGAATGGTCGAGCGAGGGTCGCCGAGAAGATCCTCGATCGTCTCGACCTGTATCTCTCATCGTGTCAGTTCGGGATCACCGTGTCGAGCCTGATTCTCGGTTGGCTCGCGGAGCCGGCCATCGCAGAGCTTTTGATGTTCGGTGCGCACGCTCTTGGCTGGCCGGTGGGGGAAAGCGCGCTGCTTCACGGGATCTCGCTGGCAATTGCCCTGACCGTCGTGACGACCCTCCACATGACCCTCGGTGAGCAGGCTCCCAAGATTTGGGCCATTCAGCGCTCCGAGGCCACCGCGCTCGGGGTCGCCTATCCTCTGCGCTTCTTCACGGTGGTCTTCGGCCCGCTCGTCAAGGTCATCAATGTGATCTCCAACTGGATGCTCCGGCTGGTCGGCATCTCCCTGGTCGATGAGCACGAGACGACCTTCAGCGCAGACGAGCTGCGGGCGATCCTCTCATCCTCGGCCCGCGCCGGCCAGATCAGCGCCCGCCAACGCCAGTTCGCCAACAACATCCTCGGCTTCATCAAACTCCAGGCTCGGCACGTGTTGGTCCCCCGGGTGGACGTCGTGTGGCTTTCTGACCGGAGGCCGGTGGAGGAAAACCTGCGCACCATCCGCGACAGCGGTCACACACGATTCCCGTTGTGCGAAAACGACATGGACTCGGTCATCGGTATCGTCCACGTCAAAGATGTCATGGCGGTGCTTTCCGAGAATGGTGCAGTGGATCTCAGCGCCATCGCTCGTCAGCCGGTCTTTATTCCGGACACCCAGTCGCTGGGGCGGATGATCGTCGAGATGCAGGCGGCCCGGGCCAAATCGGCGATCGTCCTCGACGACCACGGCACGGCGATCGGCATGGCGTTTCTCGAGGACGCCCTCGAGGAGATCGTGGGACCGATCCAGGACGAGTTCGACGACGAGGAGCCGCCGATCACCCGCGACGGGTCGCGCGTCATCGAGATGCGCGGCGACGTCCCCCTGCCCGAGGTCGCCGATCTCCTGGGCATGGGAGACGAAGGCATCGACGACACGATCGGCGGCCACGTGGTCTCCCTCCTCGGACGATTGCCGCAGGAAGGCGACCAGATGAAGATCGGGAGCCACCTGGTGACTGTCACCGAGGTTTCCAATCGGCGCGTGCTGCGGCTGCGCTGTGAGCGCAGGGGCGAAGAACCGGCGGGAGCGTAAAGCGGCAGAGACATCAACCCCTTTGCGGCCGATGACTGTGCTAAATTCTGCGAAGGCTGTGCTCAATGCAGACGCTGCGCCTCGACGCTTTGCGGCTGAGTGATCTCGTTCGACATCTGATGGGATGGGGAACCGTCTGGGCGCCGGTCGCGGATGCGTCCGGCACCTTCAGGCTGGCGCCCGTAAATGACCCGGAGGAGGCTCGCCCCGACGCCCTGCGGACGGTGGTTCCGTTCAAGAAGCTCCTCCTCCCGCCAAGCTTTGCGATGATGAGGGGCGGTTTTGCCGGGCCGCCGAGAGCCAACGACGAAACTCAAGATGGGGGGGCTACGCCGACGGTGTTTTTCGGGGCTCACGCCTGCGATGTTCATGCCCTGAAAATCCTCGATCTTCTCTACCTTTCCGATATCCAGGATCCTTTCTACGCGGTGAATCGGGAAGCGCTGTTCGTGGTCGGCTTCGGGTGTTGGCCCGACGAGAAATGCTTCTGCGACTCGCTGGAGACTTCGACCGTGGATGACGGCTTCGACCTTGCCTTGACCCCGCTCGAAGGGAGATTTCTGGTCACCGTGGCGACATCGAAGGGCGATGATCTGGTGACCGCCTGCCGGGACCTCTTCACCCCCGCCACCGCCGACGATCTTCACGAGTATCTGGCCAGGCTTCGAAAACGAAGCGCTGCCTTCCAAATGCATCTTGATGTGTCGGACCTGCCCTATGTTCTCGAGATGAAGAAGGACGACCCGGTCTGGGACGAGCTCGCAGGCAAGTGCCTGTGCTGCGGTTCGTGCTCGGTGGTCTGCCCCACGTGCTCGTGCTTCAACGTAGCCGACAGGATCGAGGAAGACGGCACCGCCTCTCGTGTCCGCACCTGGGACTCCTGCCTCTATCGAGACTATGCGGCAGTGGCCGGGGGTCACAACTTCCGCGCCGATCGTGGCGACAGGGTCCGCACCCGGTACTACCACAAACAGGAAGCCTTCGTGCGCGAGTTCGGAATGCCGTCGTGTGTGGGTTGCGGGCGGTGCATCGAGAACTGCCCTACCGGCATCCACGTGGTCGAGGTCTTCAAGCACGTGAGGGGAGATCTATGACCTTTGGTACTACCCCGGGCGTTCGCGGCGCCGCCTTCCGGGCCCGTGAGCTGAGCACGGGCTCGAATCCCTACCTTCCGGCCCCGGCGCGCATTCTTCGGGTCACGGAGCTGATACCGGACACGCGCCTCTTCGAGCTGCGCTTCGAGGACTCTGCTCTTGCCGCCGAGTTCACCTATCGACCCGGCCAGTTCATCGAGCTGTCGGTGCTCGGGGTGGGGGAGGCCCCATTCTCGCTGCCGTCTTCCCCGGCGCGGCGGGGGAGCTTCGAGCTCGGTATCCGGCGGGCCGGAGTCCTCACCGATTTCCTATTCGACCACGTCGACGCCGGAGATGTGGTCGGCATCCGGGGGCCGCTCGGCAACGGATTTCCGGTCGATCGGTTCGACGGTCATGACATGTTGCTGGTTGCGGGCGGCCTCGGCATGGTTCCGCTGAGAGGTCTCCTCCGCTACGTGGTGGACCTCCGCGCCAATTTCGGCAAGCTGGTCCTGGTCTACGGCAGCCGCGACCCGAGCCGAGTGCTGTTTCGCGAAGAGCTCGAGCGGACGGCGCGGCGCGGGGACGCTGAGATCCTGATGACGGTTGACGATACGGGTGGTGCGCCGTGGGAAGGCCGGCGCGGCGTCGTGACCGAGCTCCTCGACGAGGTCCATCTCGACCCCAACCGCACCTTTGCAGTCGCCTGCGGACCACCGGTCTTTTACAAATTCGTCCTCGAAAAACTGGTCGCCGCGGGGTTCGGCAAGGACCGGGTGTTCTTGAGCCTGGAGCGCAGGATGGAGTGCGGCATCGGCAAGTGCGGGCACTGTGCCGTCGGCTACACATTCACCTGTCTGCACGGACCGGTCTTCAGCTACTGGGACGCGATCAACCTGCCGGAGCTGATTTACGAATGAAGCGTCGAAAATCAAAGCCCAGAGTCGGCATCTTCGGTCTCACCGGCTGCGCCGGGGACCAGCTGCAGATCCTCAACTGCGAGGACCGGCTTCTCGATCTCGCCGCCGCCCTCGACATCGCCGACTGGGTGATGGCGAAGACGGACAACGACCACGAAACCGAGCTCGACATCGCTTTTGTCGAAGGCGTCGTCGCGACCGACCGCGACTTGGAGGCCCTGAAGGCGGTGCGCCGGCGCGCCGGCGTTCTGGTCGCGCTCGGGACCTGCGCGGTGTGGGGCGGCTTACCCGCCATGCGAAACCACCTTGCTCCAGAGGTCCTGGGACGGGAAGGCGGTGACGACGGCGAGACTTCACCCGAGGTCGATGAAGCGCGCGCGGCCGCCGATTTCGTGCCCTTCGACTTCCTTCTCCCCGGGTGTCCGATCGAGCGCAGCGAGTTCCTGGCTCTGGTACGCGCGGTGCTTGCGGGAACGACGCCCGAGCTTCCAGCGGTGCCCGTGTGCTGGGAGTGCAAGACTCGCGAGCTCCCGTGCCGGGTTATCTTCGACCACGAGGTGTGCTGCGGAGCCATGACCCGCGGCGGGTGTGGGGCGCGATGCCCCGGACACGGCGTCGCCTGTGCGGGCTGCCGGGGCCCGGTCGAGGAGCCCAACTATGACGCCAACGTCGGCATGTTCGAAGACCGGGGGCTGTCCTGGCAGGACATCGCCGCGAGGATGCGGGTCTTCTCGGCGCCCGTGTGGATGACGATGGGGATGGAGCGCGAGGCGAGGGGGCGCCGTGATGAGTAGAACCGTCACCATTTCGCACCTCGGCAGGGTCGAGGGACACGGCGGGATACGGGTCGCCTTCGCGGACTCGGGTGTGACCGATGTCAACATGGACATCCACGAGGGCAGCAGGTACTACGAAAAGCTCCTCGTCGGCAAGGATTTCCGGGACGTCCAGGGCATCATCACCCGGGTTTGCGCCATTTGTTCGGCCGATCACACGGTGGTGGCTCTGTCGGCGCTCGAGAACGCGCTTGGAGTTCACGAGAGCGCGCGCACCGCGGTGTTGCGGCGACTTCTTCTGCATGGGGCGGCCATCGAGAGCCATGCTCTTCACGTCTTCGCCCTTGCCCTGCCGGATTTTCTCGGTTTCGACTCGGTGATGGCGATGGCCGATCGGTATCCCACCGAGGTCACCTTTGCCCTGAGGCTGAAGCAGCTCGGCAATCACATTCAATCCGTTGTGGGCGGGCGCGCGGTCCACCCGGTCAACACGCTGGTCGGTGGGTTTGGAAAGCTCCCGGACCATCAAACGATCGAGTCTCTCCGGCGCGATCTTCTCGATGTCGTCGATCCCCTGATGGGCGCGGTCGAGCTCGTGGCATCGATCGAGGTGCCCGAGTGGGCTGCCCGGCCGACGCTGTTCGTAGCGATTCGCCCCTCCGGAAACGACTTCGGGTTTCGCGGCGACACTATCTGCACCTCCGGAGGGGCGGAGCACCCGGTCGAGAGCTATCGTGGAGCGCTCCGCGAGTTCTCCGTCGAGCACTCGCACGCGCGCCATGCGGCCCTCGAGTCCGGCGAGACCTACATGGTGGGTTCGCTTGCCCGGCTCGCGCTATGGGGAAACCGCCTCCGTGATCAGGCGGCGGAGGCGTTTGCGAAGCTCTTTCCTGCCGGTGTGGTGGACAACGTCCTGCTCAACACCCGGGCGCAGCTCGTCGAGACCGTCTGCAGCCTGGAATCTGCGATCGAGTCCTGTGAGGTCCTGCTCGGTTTCGACGAGGCCCAGACCGAGCAACAAAAAATCACGGGGCGAGCGGGCCGGGGCGTGGCGGCGATCGAGGCGCCGCGGGGAACCCTCATCCACGAGTACGAGCTCGACGAGGACGGCAGGGTGGTCGCGGCCAACGTGGTCACCCCGACCGCACAGAACCTGGCGAATCTCGAGCGCGATCTCCGAAGCTCGGGCGACCGCCTGCTGCGAGCCACCGCCGCCCCCGGCCGCGATCTGAAACGAGGCTTCGAAATGGTCGCTCGCGCCTACGACCCGTGTATCTCGTGCTCGGTTCACGTAGTTCACGTGGAAAAATTGCCGTGAGCGGCCGCCAATTGCGGACGCCATCGGAGAGCAATGGACCGGGCCGTCTTCTCGTCGTCGGTTTGGGCAACCCGATGATGGGGGACGACGGGATAGGCCTCGCTGTCATCGAGCGTCTCCGTCGAGGCCAGACCCCGCCCGGGGTCCGCGTAGAAGCCCTTGCCGGCGATGTCCTCGGGTTGGCCGATGTGTGGGCGAATGAGCCGGAGGTGTGGCTCGTCGACGCCGTGGACGGTGGTTCCCCGGTCGGGTCCCTCCAGGTCATCGAGCACCGAACCCTCCTGGCCCTCCCGGGAGAACGCCTCTCGACCCATCACCTGAGCTTGGGCGAGAGCCTCCGTTGGTTGCTGCACGGGATGCCCGAGATGGCGGCGATCGACTTCACGCTGTACGGCATCGAAATCGGCACGCCTCGCCCGGAGCCGGGTTTGAGGCCGGAGATTGAAGAGTCGGTGGCTCGCCTCGCCTCCGCCGTGCTCACAGCGGCCTCTGCCCAACCTCTGGAGGCTCTCAGCGGAGAGTCACACCGCCTATAGTGTGTTCATCTCGACATTACCGAAATTGCGGCCGTAAAACTCCATGTAGTCGACCTTGCGTTGCAGTGCGTCGATGACGATCCGGCAGAAGTTGACCTTGGTCATCTTTTGGATGCTGCCCAGCCCGCCCGGGCTGAAGACATTGATCTCCATCAGCTTGTCGCCGACGACGTCGAGTCCGACCAGGAACATCCCGTCTTGGACCAGCTTGGGCCGCACGATCTCGGCGATCCTCAGGGCCTCCTCGGTCACCTGAGCCGGGGCCAGCTTGCCCCCGGCGTGGATGTTGCTGCGCATGTCGTCGCCGCGGCGGACGCGTCGAAAGGCGGCGTATTTTCCCTTCGCCATGAGCGGGCGTCCATTCATCATGAAGAGCCGGGTGTCGCCCTCTGACGCCGAGGGCAGGTACTCCTGAGCGATCACGTAACCGTCGCGCGACACCGCGTCGATCATCTGATTGATGTTCGGCAGATCGTCGGGTCGCACGAGGAAGACGCTCGCGCCGCCCGATCCCTGGAGCGGTTTGAGCACGATCGTGCCCATATCCTTGGCAAACGCCTTGATCTCGCTGTTGTCGCGGGTGATCAATGTGTGCGGCCGCACCTCTTCCGGGAAGAGCTGGAGGTAGATCTTGGAGGACGCCTTGGCGAGACCGTTGGGGTCGTTGAGCACGATGACCCCGTGGCGCATGGCGATCCGTCCGAACTCGGTCGCCGTGGTCGAGGCCCACGGCCTTTTGATGAAGTCGTCCGACGGCACGTTGCGCAGCATCAGTACATCGAGGTCGTCGACGGTGATGCGCTCGGTGACGGCCTTCGGTCCCTGGATCTCCTTGAAGTAGGTCTCGTGCGAGGCGTACGAGTTCTTCGACACCGTGCGCGAGCGGGCGCGAATGTACTCGTCGGAGTCGTAGGCCAGGTCGCCGACTCCGAAGAGGAAGATCTCGTGGCCCTTGTTGATCGCCTCGCAGGCGAGACGCGTGGTCGTGAACCCGGCCTTTTCGGTCGCAATGTCGTTGACGAGGAATCCAATTCTCATTTTCTCGTGCTCCTTTTCAGCAGATCGATCACCGACGCTCCGCGCTGCAGGCGCTGCAATCGCTCGAGGGCCGCGGGATCGCTCATGTAGCGCGGCGTCAGGGGCGGCTCCCGAAGGACCCCACGCCACCGCAGTTCGTTGACGATTGGAATATGATTGACTGCAATCTTCCCGATGAAGAGCGGCTCCAACGTGCTGCCCGATGACAGGTAATTCAGGATCTGGCCGAGACCGCGCAGATAGACCGCGTCCTTGGTCAGACCGCCGCCGCGAAAAATCCGCATGGTGACGACGAAGGCGGTCCGTTGGCTGAACCCGTAGACATCGTCGAGCTCGCGAAAACACTCGACAAACGTCGCACCTTCGATCATCGAGCGGGCGGCGACGACCCGGGCCGCCAGGAGACGCAGACGCGGTTTGCTGAGCCCTCCGACCAGGTACTCGGAGAGCACCGCGAGCCCCTCCTGCAGCGCGTCATACCCGGCAAACCCGGTGTAGAGGTGTCGTAATCGCTGCGCCTTCCCGTTGTGGTAGGTGAGGACGTGCGTTCCGACCTCGTGCTGAATCAAGGCCTCGACCCTCGACACCGGGATTCGCGATCGGGTACTGACGAGCAGGTTGCCGCGCGAGACCATGAGGCCGGTGACGTCGGAACGCAGCTCGACCGTTGCTCCGATCTCGGGCAGCTGTCGCCGAAGGTGCGCGATCTCCTCGCGGGCGCGGACGGCGAACTCCTGGGCGTTGACCCAACCGCCGGAAGCGCCATCGTGGCTTTTTGGCGGAATGGCGCGCAGGATCTCGAGCGCCAGCGCGTAGAGCTCGTCCTCGACACCGCCGTACTGCTGAATGCTCTCATGGAGGAAACGCGGGGTGTTGCGGTCCTGCAGCATGGTGATCTGGCGATCGATGTCGTTGAGCTTTTCGCGGAAGATCATCGCCAGCGCGGGATCCTCGATGCGTTCGACCGGCGAGCGGTAGAGGTTCCGTTTGAGCACCAGCGGTTCCGCAGGCAACGGTCGGTAGTGGAATGTCGGTGCCTTCTGGAACTTCTTGCGCTGAAACTCGTTCCATGCCTGTTCGCCGTTGAGCGGCGTGACCTGGAGCAGGAAGTCGAACGCATCGGAGGACTCGGCGAGCATCCGATCGACGTCCCACAGTGCCTTGATCACGGCGCGCCGGCCGAGGGCGTGGAAGTGGGGTGGCCGATGGGTGGTGTTGCCGACGGTGAAATCGAAGAGGGCTCGTCGCACGGCCACGGTGACCCGGTGGCGAAGCACCCTGAGGATGCGGGGAAAAACCTCGCCGGTCTCGGGGTCGCGGAAGATCGGGTCGATCTCGAGACCGTAGAGATGAACCCCCATCTGATCGGCGATCTCGGGCGGAAGAACCGGCCGCAAGCCCCTGGGGCTGCAGCGATTGGTGGTTCGAGTGGCCACCGTTGCTCGTCGACCATCGAGCTTGATGCGGCTCAACGCGGACTCGAAGGCCCGGGTGATCGAGTGCTCGGCGGTTCTTCGCTGTGCCAGGACATCGAACCTCGGGATCAGCTCGGCGGTCGACACCGGGCCCTCAGTCTGATTGCCCGGCCCCGCCCACAGCTCGAGAATGAGGAAGGCGCCGAACTGGTCGATCATGACCTCGGCCACCGTCTGGACGAGATCGGTGATCTGAGGCTGCAGCTTCTTCTCGGCGGAGCACAGCAGGTAGGATGCCTCGCTGGTGGCAAAGCGGTAGGTTCCCAGGTCGGATCCCCTGACCGGGCGGCGGTAGACGCAGAGAAAGGGGAGTTGGCGGTCGATGGCGATCCTGCCCCAGACGGGCAGCATGCGGCGCACGCCCTTGTTGTCGCGCAGCCGGGTTTCGATGGTCGAGAGCAGCCGCTTGGAGATCGACTTCGGCCTTCGCGGCCTGACCGACGGACGGTCGTTCACAGCGTGTCGAGCTCTTCGAGGACGCCTGGAACCGTCGATTCGAGCGCGCGGCCGACGGCGTCGTGCAGGTGCGGATCGACCTCGCCGGTCCACTCGTCCATAAAGATCTTCTTGACCTCGATCGACAGGACGCAGGCCGAGCGGGCAAAGGTCTCGTGAGCCCAACGGCCATGGTTGCCGCCCCGAAAGCGGACATTCTCACGCACGTCAAGCGCCCCGCCGGGGAAGTCGTAGGCCGAAAGATCGGCGACAAACCGATCGATGACAGGTGCCCACCTCGTGCGGTCGGTCATCGTTCCGGTGCCGACGTTGACCTGCGGGTTGTCCCGAGGAGCGGCCTCGGGAGAGTCGGGTCCATCGCGTCGATGGTTGTAAGTGTGAAGATCGAAGACGACAAAACGGCCGTGCCGCGTCGCGAGGCCCGAGTAAAGCTCGTGGAGGGCCTCGTAGAACGCGTCGTACTCGGCCCGCGAACGCTCGACGATCGCGGGAGCGGGTTCCGAGTTCCATACCTCGAGCCCCCATGCGTCCTCCGGGGTGCGGTAGACGGCCGTCTCGCGGGGTCGGTTGAGATCGACCTCGAACCGCGAGCGGAGCCCGATCACCCGATTCGGCGCAACGGTGGTCCAGTTCGCGGTCCAGGGGTCCTCTTCACGCAACCGGGCTGTCGCGTCAATCTTCATGTGGCGCAGCGCGTCGTCGCGCACCTCGTGCCCATCGTGGATCGCGGTTGCCACGAGAGGCCCGTCACCCTCCTCGATCTTCCAGATTCGGTCCGACATCACAGTCCCTTCCGTGGTTTTCAGCCAGGACGTCAGAGTATAGCAGCGGCATTTCAGAAGCGTCGGCGGTGCCGTGTTCAATCATCGACGTTCGTTCTGAAATCCTGACCGAGGCGTTACGGCCAGAGAGCTCAAAGATCGCCGCGTTGAGGTATCGTGATGCGATGAATTGGGCGGCCCTCAGCAAGGTCTTTTCGGCTTCCGCGGGAGAGCCTCAGCAAAAACCCCAGCTCGGCACCTTTGTCGGCGTGTTCACGCCGACCATCCTGACGATCCTCGGCGTCATCATGTATCTGCGTTTCGGGTGGTTGGTCGGGCACCTCGGCCTGATTCGCATCGTGATCGTTGTCGTCCTCGCCAATGCGATCACTTTCATCACGACCCTCGCGTTCTCGGCGGTCGCGACCAATGCCAGGGTCGGAGTCGGCGGTGCCTATTTCATCATTTCGAGGAGCCTCGGGCTCGAGCTCGGCGGCGCCATCGGCGTGCCGCTCTTTCTCTCGCAGACCTTCTCCGTCACCCTGTATTCCTACGGGCTCGCGGAGTCGTTCCGAATCGTGTGGCCCGATCTGCCGTTGATGCCGGTGACGCTGGTCGTGGTGGTCGCAGTCGGTGCTCTGGCCGTCGCCGGAGCCGATCGGGCCCTTCGGGCGCAGGTCGTCCTGATGGGTTTCGTGGGGCTGTCTCTCATCGCCCTTGCCGTCGGCGCGTTCGTCCGCTCGTCCGGTTCGGAGGTCGTGCTCCACCCGCCGACGGGGGAGGTCGGCTTCTGGGTGGGTTTCGCGGTCTTTTTCCCAGCGGTCACCGGAGTGATGGCGGGGCTCGGCCTTTCAGGGGACCTGCGCGATCCCGGCAAATCGATTCCACTCGGCTCGATCGCCGCGGTGGCCACCGGGTTCCTCGTGTACCTCCTGATCCCAATCCTGCTCTCGCTGGGTGCGGACCCCTCCGATCTACGGGACGACCCGATGGTGTGGTCGCGGATTGCGGTCCTCGGTCCGTGGCTGGTGCTCCCCGGTCTGTGGTCGGCGATCTTCTCGTCCGCGGTGGGATCGATTTTGGCCGCCCCGCGAACTCTCCAGGCGCTGGCTCGGGACGGCATCGCCCCGCGATTTCTCGGACGGTCGACCGGCGACTCGCGGGAGCTGCTCCCCGGGATGGGCGTCGCATTGGCGATCGCAGTCGGCGCGGTCTTCCTCGGCAACCTCAACGCGGTGGCCGCGGTGGTCTCGATGTTCTTTCTCACCGTCTACGGCACCGTCAACCTGGTCGCCGCCTTCGAGATCTTGAGCGGCGACCCGTCCTGGCGCCCGAAGATCACGGTGCCGTGGCCGATCACCCTCGCCGGCGGCATCGCCTGTATGGTCGTGATGGTCCTCATCAGTCCGCTCGCGGGTCTGCTGGCCCTGACGGCCGAGCTCTCTCTCTGGATATACCTGTCGCGGCGGGCGCAAAAAGCACGCTGGGGGGACGCTCGGCGCGGCCTGTATGAGGCCCTCATCCGGTGGGCGCTCATCCGGCTCAACGAAAGGCCGATGAGTGCGCGCAACTGGCGCCCTCACATCCTGGCGTTCGTGGTCGATCCGGTCAAGGAGCTCGATCTCATCCGCTTCGGCGACTGGTTCAGCCAGGGCCGGGGCGTGGTGACGGTGTGCCATCTGGTGGTCGGCGATCTCATGAGCGACGAGCTCGACCTCGCGAGCCACAGAAACGCCATCAAAGAGGTGATCGACGCCGAGGACATCGTGGTCTTCCCGGAGGTCGATGCGGTGAACGATGTCGTCGAGGGCATCGTCAACGTGAGCCAGGCCAACGGCATGGCCGGGATGGCAAGCAATACGGTGCTGCTCGGCTGGCCGGATGCCATCACCCTTCGCGCCGAGTTCCTGCGCGTCATGCGAAAGCTCGAGCGCCTCAATAAGTCCTTCGTGCTGGCGAGAATCCGACCGAAGTACATGTTCCGGAGGGAGAATCCGAAGATCCACGTGTGGTGGGGAGGGCTGGAACGCAACGGTGACCTCCTGCTGCTGCTCGCCTACCTGCTCAACTCGAACGCCGAGTGGAGCGGTGCGAAGGTCGAGGTGATGAGCATCGCCTCGTCGGAGCTGATGAAGACCCGGACCGAGACGTACCTCAACCAACTGATTCCCGAGATCCGTATCGAGGCCGAGGTGCGGGTCGTGCTCAAGGCGAAGGACGAGTCCGTGAGCGATACGATCCACCGGGAAAGCGCAGACGCGGCAGCGGTCTTCCTCGGGCTCCAGGTGCCGGAGACTGGCGAGGAGGAGGCCTATGCGGAGCGCATCGAGCGCCTCGCCGGCGATCTTCCGGTCGTGTTCTTCGTCAAGAACTCGAGCCTCTTTGTCGGCGAGCTCCTCGAGGCCACTGAGGCGGTGACCGAGGACGAGGAGGACGACGAGATCGAGGACGACGCAGCTGACAACCGCACATCGCGGGACACGCTGCCGCTTCCGGATTGAGGCGCTTGCTCGACCTCCGCGCGCAAAACAGCCTATTTTTGGAAGCATCCCGGACGGGAGCAGGCGCTCAGCTTCCTCCCTCCTTCCGTTCCCTGGCCGGGTTGCGATAATGTAGGGGCCGGTGACCGTCCTGTTTGCCAACCTGCATGCCGCATTCCACCAGCCGGACACCAGAATCTACCGGGTTGTCCAGGGTTCGGTGTGGGCGCTGATCGTCCTGTCGATCAGCGTGCTCGTCGTCGAGGCCCTGCTGCCCGAAGACAATCCCGCCGCGCCCATTCTGAGTCAGATCGACCGCCTGATCCTGGTGCTCTTCGCCATCGAGATCACGTTGCGGATCGTCACGTTCCAGCCGCCGGCCCTGAAGGTCTTCAAACGCCCACCGATGGGGCGCATTCGAGCGCACGTGCTGGCGCGGCTGGGTTTTGCCATGCGGCCGATGATGCTGGTGGACGTGCTCGCCGTGCTGGCCCTGTTCCCTGGGCTGCGGGGTTTGCGCGTCCTGCGCCTGCTCCGGCTCCTGCGCACCTCGCGGGTCTTCCGCTACCGCAACCCCTTTGCCATCGTGCTCCAGGCGCTCGAGGAAAACGGTCTGCTGTTCACCTTTGCGTTCAGTGTGCTCGGTGTGACGACCCTGCTGGGCGGCGTCACCATCTACCTCGTCGAGGGTCGGATCAATCCCGGCATCTCGACGATTGGCGATGGAGTGTGGTGGGCGCTGGTGACGGTGACCACGGTCGGGTTTGGCGACATCACGCCGGTTTCTCTCCTGGGGCGGATCGTCGGCGGGGTCCAGATGGTCGGTGGCATGTTCACGCTCGCGCTCTTTGCCGGCATCGTGGGATCGAGCCTGGTGAGAGGGATGTTGAGCATCCGAGAGGAGCAGTTTCGTATGAGCGACTACGTCAACCACGTCGTGGTGTGCGGTTACGACCAGAGCTCGCACCTGCTCCAGGACGCGCTGAAGCAGGCGTTGAACCTGGCCGACACCCGGGTGGTGTTTTTCGAGGACCACGAACGGCCCCGAGATCTCCCGCCGGACTTCTACTGGGTCGAGGGAGACCCGACCAAGGAGAGCGAGCTGGACAAGGTGCGACTCACGCACGCAGCGGCGGTCATCGTTTCGGGCGCGCGCGACGTCAGCCCCCAGATTGCAGACGCCGCCACCATCCTCACCGTCTTCACCATCCGATCGCACATGAAGCGCGAAGGAAACCGGTTTTCGGGTCGTCATCGCCCGTTGTACGTGGTCGCGGAGATCCTCGATTCGGAGAATGTGGATCACGCCAGGAAGGCGGGCGCCGACGAGGTGATCGAAACCCGCAGGATCGGCTTTGCGATGGTGGCCCACGCGGTCGCATTTCACGGCACGGCGAACACCATGAGTCGGGTGCTGCTGTCGGGCGCCCACAGCGTCTACATCGGAGGGATCCCCGGCGATCCGAAGGAACCGGTTTCGTTCGGTGAGCTGCTGGTCGAGATGCAGCTGTCGAAGCACGGCGGTTTGGTGATCGGAGTGCGTACGCCGGCGGGGAAGGATGTGATCAACC
>CBDTWX010000032.1:0-19277 GCA_965364305.1 uncultured Thermoanaerobaculia bacterium | reverse complement strand
CCCGCCACCTCACCGAGGTGATCGGTCCGCGCCTCACCGGGTCGCCGGGAATGGCCGAGGCCAACCAGTGGACCGCCGACGTGATGTCGGGCTCGATCGGTATGCCGACAGACTCGCCGTCGAGCAGTGTCCCCGCATCACATCCGGCATGGCTCGAATCGACCACAGACAGCACCCGATATCTCTCACTTCTGCGGACGAGCCCGTGAGCCGTCTTCCCGTTGGTCGTTGTGAAGGCCCCCTCGCAATAAACGATGGCATTGCCCTCCAGGAACTCGGGTTTCATTTCAGATCCTCCTGTGTGAAGCTCTTGAGGTCTCGGGTGATGCGCTGGGCCGTCATCGTCTTCCGGTCAGCACAACCACATATCGGTCGTTGGGAAGGGGGTGACGGCCGTGGCCTTCGAGCAGGGCGATGAGGCCTGCCGTCGAAGCCGGCAGGACATTGAGCCCCTCGTTTGCGCTGATCATTCGTGAGTAGCCGGCCATCCCTCGATCACTGGCATAGGCCGCCCACCCGCTGGTCGAACGAATCGCATCCAGCGCGGGGTCGCCGTCGATGGAGTGCCAATTGATGAGGGGTTCGTTGATCGCCGTTTCGCGAATTTTCGTCGGGTCGAGGTCCTGACATTCGTCCAAGCCCCTGAGATAGGACTCCACGATCGGGTTCTTGCGGAAGGACGAGCCGGCAATGATGCGCGGGATGCGCGAAGTCTTTCCCCGGCGGTACAGGCTCTGAAACCCCTTGGCGATACCTGCGAGGGTCGTGCCGTTCGAGACCGGGACCGCCACTGCTGCCGGTGCATCGCGGAGCTCATCGTAAATCTCGTGAGCGATCTCGCCATACGTCCGGAGCTGGAGCATCGTATTTGCTCCGCCTGGGTTTGCGTCGTAATACTCGTCTCTGAGCGCCCTTTCTCTTGAAGCCTCGACCGCAGCTTCGTAGTCGCCAGCGGCGGAGACGATCTCAGCCCCGAGGCGTCGCATCTCTTCCAATCGCCGGCTGTGATATCCGTCAGGTATGAAGATCACGCATCTCAGGCCGGCGTAGGAGGCGGCAAGCGCCAACGCCGCGCCGTAGTTCCCGCAGGTGGCACCCGTGACTGTGTCGAATCCGCGGCGAAGGGCATCCATGGCTTGGGCACAAGCGATCCGGTCCTTTTGGGTGCCGGTCGGATTACCGCCGTCGAACTTCAGATAGAGCTGGCGGAGGCCGGTCTCCCGCTCGACGTTGCGAGCCCGAATGAGTTGGGTGTCACCGATCTCCGAGTCGACGATGTTCTCATAAGCCTCGAGGCGTTCTTCAAGGGGAGCGTCGACGTCACGGGCGGTCTGCCGCTCAGATTCAAGCTCGCGCGGCAGATGGAGGGGTTGCGACGAAGCGCCGTCGAGTATGGGCGTCACTGTCTCTTGCATGGAACTGTTTCCTGATCTCCCTGGTGCAGAACTCATTGGTTGTCCTGACTGTCACGATGGACCGTTCTTCCTCGCGTTTCGGGGAGAGAAATCAAGATCAGACCGATCAATAGACCGGTCACGATCGCCACTGCATACGTCATCGGTTTCATGCCTCCGAGGTCCGCCTTTCTCGGCGTCGGTCAGTCACGCTCGGAAGTGATTCAGCAATTGGCGTGCCAAACTGATGATGACCTCCGGGTGGTCCGGTCAGCACTCTGAGTTCCGATTGCTCAGGTATGCCGGAACCATGAGTTCCGACGGTTGGCATCTTGGACGTCGTCGGAACCGGGATGTCAAGCGACGGTTCGGGACCCTGCTCTGAGACCCTCTCGGACGTTCACCCTCAGAGGCCAGACGGCATCACAGAAAGCCCTGAGAGAGGGCGAGTGCGGCAAGCCCGAGGGCGAAGAAAAAGCCACAGATGTCGGTGACCGTGGTGAGAATCGGACCCGATGCCAGCGCCGGGTCGACCCCCAGTCCCTTCAGAATCAATGGCACGCATCCACCGATGGAGACCGCGACGATCGTGTTCAAGGCGAGCGCCGCACCGACGACGACGCCGAGGGTCGGGTTCCCGCGCCACAACCACGCGACGACTCCGAGCAGAACTCCGAGTGTCGCCCCGTTGATCAATCCAACGCTGATCTCTTTGAGCCAAACCCGCGCGACCTCGACCGGTCGGACCAGTCCGAGAGACAGCTCGCGCATGCTGACCGCGACGGCCTGGTTGCCGGAGCAGCCGCTCATGTCGGAGATGATTGGAAGGAAAGCCGCGAGGGCGATCAGCTGCGTTAGGGTCTCCTCGAAATACACGATGACGCTGGCCGCAATCACGTTGAGCACGATGTTCGCGCTCAACCATGCCAGACGGCGGCCTGAGCGTACGCGGACCGGCATGGTGCGGAACTCTTCACCACCGATGATGCCCTGGACGAGCCGAAATTGGCGCGCTGTCCTCTGGGCGATCGCCTCCTCGACGGCCGCACGTCGGACCACCCCCACCAGCCTGTCGCCATCGACAACCGGCAGACCCAGGAAGCGAAAACGATCGAAAGTGTCGCGAAGCTCCTCGATCGGCAGCTGATGGTCAACCGTGATCGGATTGCCGTCAGCCACGTCGCCGAGCAGAGTGTCCTCTGGGCTCAGCAGGAGATCGCGCACCTTGATCACACCGGCGAGCTTTTGTCCTGCAGTGGTCACATAGATGTATTGAATGACGTAGTTGGCGTAGAGAGTGGCGTTCTTTCGCAGGTCATCAACGACCTGTCGAACCGTTGCCGACACGGGGAATCTGAGGATTTCGGTCTCCATGATGCCGCCCGCAACCTCGGGCGAGTACCGCGCGAGCGCGCGCACATCGGCGAGTTCTCGTTTGGGCAGGTGCGCCAGGATACGTTTGGCCAATGTCGGTTTCATGGCGGTGATGAAGTCTGCCTCGATGTTGCTCGGTAACTCGCGGAGGATCTTGGCTGCCGTCTCGGGTGAGAGCTCGGTCAACATTCTGTGGGGCGACAGCTCCCTCAGGTTGAGGAGCAGGTTTGCAGCGTCCACTGGACCGAGAACCTCGAGCAGCTCCGAACGTTCGTCTGAATCGAGGCGCGAAACCACCAGGTATACGTCGGTAGGCGTGAGACTCGCTATCAGCGCAGTGATGCCCTCGGAGTCTCGGTTCCAGATCCGGTCTGCCAGTTTTCTCGCGGTCTCCAGGATGCCTACTGTGTTCATATTCCGTCCTCTGTTCGATTCAAGGATGTTGGTTGTGTGTCATCCGGGTAGGGTTGGCATTGAATTGGATCGATCCTTGCAGCACTGTGCCGAGTTGGAATTGCGGATGGGACTCGACGGGCCACCGCCAGACCCGGCAAATGCCGCAACGCGCGAGGTCCATCGATCCTTCGCTGCTGTACGTCATTGAGCCTGCCCACGAGAGCTCTCAGGGTGCGGGCTTGCGGCTTCGACCGGTGCCGCACGCGACGGGGTGGCGAGCCGTGTTCAAAAAGAAGTAGATTCGCCCCGCTTCGGTCAGGGCTTGTCGGGAGCGACGCTGTCGCCGGAGCCCTTCCAGTCGAGAATTGCGAAGGAATCGACGCGCACCCGCTTCACCGAGCCGGCTGGATCCAATAGAATCGCCTCTGCGAGGATCTCGCTGCGAAGGTGCATCATGAGTTGATCGAACGCGCCACCCGGCACGACCTCGTACTCGCCCTCGCCGTCTGTCAGCACTCCAATCGTTCGCACCTTGCCGGTTGGTTCCCAATCGACAGGGATGACGAGTCCCTTGATCAGTGTTCGCCGCCGATCGCTACCGCCGTTCATTCGCCGGCCTCCTCGAATGGTCGTGCTGGTGTCCGCCGATCACGTGAGCCCATCCAGAATCCCCCTCTCTCGACCCATTACGGTTTGCAAGCGGGATGCCATCACCCGATCGACTCCATGGCAGGAGATGTTGCCCGACGAAAATCGGAGCCACACATCGTGGCGTATTCCTGTTTTTCCGGGTTTTGCCCGGTGGGAGGCAAGGATAACCGGCCGTGGTTGTGGTCCCGGGAAATGGTGCCCACCGATTCGTTGGACCGTCCTGCGATGAGGATGAATCGGAACCGAGGATTCCGAATGGACCACGTTCAGAACTCGCAGTACCGGTCTTTGGAAGGTGGAAGCTCACTTCACCATCACGGGCGAATTCGTTCATGGCCGAGGAAGCATGTCCAGAAGTGCCATTCCAGATGCGTTCCGGGCGCCCTTATTTCGGGCGCTGACAGGAGCTAAGGGCGCCTCGCCTCAGAAATCCGCAGTTTTGGCATGGTGGTTGCAACCGCGGATATCGGCTGGGCGTCATTGAGTAAACGCCCGAGGCTGGGGAGACGGAGGTGACCACCGTGATCCGAAACAGTCTGGCAACCAGGATTGGGATCCAAACGGAATATTCCCACCGGCTGCAGACTCGCTGGCTGATCTCGACGCACCCCTCCACGGCGCAGGCCCACACTGTCGAGTCGAAGGCAGCTCGTGGCGCCCGGTCCACCGGTTTTATCTAGCGAAGTGATTCGCCCGCGCGAATCGACACATATGGAGGACGAAATGGAAATCTCTCCACTGAACGATCGGGTGCTGGTCAAGCGAGTCGAGATTCAGGACGACATCCGGGGAGGCATCATCATCCCTGACACCGCCAAAGAGAAACCGCAGGAGGCGGTCGTGGTAGCCGTGGGGGCGGGAAAGCTTGACGAGAACGGAGCCCGTCTGCCGATGACCGTCAAGACGGGGGATCGGGTGCTGATCGGCAAGTTCTCCGGGACCGATATCACGCTTGATGACGAGGATCACACAATTCTGCGCGAGGACGAAATCCTCGCGATCATGCGAAAGAAGAAAACCAAGTAGCGCTGGAGGCGCACAATGTCAGGCAAGCACATCGTGTATTCAGAGAAGGCGAGGGGGAAGGTCCTCGCCGGGGTCGACAAACTGGCCGACGCGGTCAAGGTCACACTCGGTCCCCGGGGCCGGAACGTCCTCCTTCAGAAGAAGTGGGGGTCGCCGACCGTCACCAAGGACGGGGTAACCGTCGCCAAGGAAGTGGAGCTCGAAGACCGCCTCGAGAACCTTGGTGCACAGATGGTGCGTGAGGTCGCGTCCAAGACCTCGGATGTGGCCGGCGACGGCACCACGACGGCAACGGTCCTCGCCCAGTCAATTTTTCGCGAAGGCATCAAAAACGTCACTGCCGGCGCCAACCCGATGGACCTCAAACGAGGCATCGATTCTGCGGTCAAGGCGGCAGTGGAAGCGATCGAGAAGATCGCGACACCTGTGGCCGGAGAGGCAATCGCGCAGGTGGCAACCATTTCGGCCAACAATGACACGGAGGTCGGGAGGTTCATCCGTGACGCTATGGAGAGGGTCGGCAAGGACGGTGTGATCACCGTTGAGGAGGCCAAAGGGCTGGAGACCACCCTCGAGGTGGTGGAGGGCATGCAGTTTGACCGAGGATATCTCTCACCCTATTTCGTAACCGACGCCGAGCGCATGGAGTGCGTGCTCGAGGACGCGCGAATCCTGATCTTCGAAAAGAAGATCTCGTCCATGAAAGACCTGCTGCCAATCCTCGAAAAAACCGCACAGCAGGGCGCGCCGCTTCTTATCGTCGCCGAGGACGTCGAGGGCGAAGCCTTGGCGACCCTTGTGGTCAACAAGCTGCGTGGGACCCTGCATGTCTGTGCCGTCAAGGCGCCCGGCTTCGGCGACCGCCGGAAGGCGATGCTCGAGGACATAGCGATATTGACCGGCGGAAAGATGATTTCCCAGGACCTCGGCATCAAGCTTGAAAACGTGACCTGGGAAGACCTCGGCATGGCCAAGAAGATCGCAGTCTCGAAGGACGACACAACGATCATCGCCGAGGAAAGCGAAGGCCGTCACCAGGAGGTGCTGGGGCGCGTGTCGCAAATCAGGAAGCAGATCGAGGACACCACCTCGGATTACGACCGCGAAAAGCTGCAGGAGCGTCTGGCCAAGCTGGTCGGAGGGGTGGCCCAGATCAAGGTTGGTGCCGCCACCGAAACCGAGATGAAGGAGAAGAAGGCTCGCGTCGAGGATGCCCTCCACGCCACCAAGGCCGCCGTCGAGGAAGGTATCGTTCCCGGCGGTGGCGTTGCGCTTCTGCGAGCGATGGAAGACGTCGAATCGGTGATGAGCGACCTGGAGGGAGACCTCCGGACGGGCGCGAAGATCTTGCTCAGAGCGTTGGAGGAGCCAACTCGACATATCATCCGCAACGCGGGCGTCGACGAGGCAGCCGTGATCGTTCGTGAGATCCGCTCGAAAAAGGGTGCGATCGGATACGACGCCAACACTGGCCAGATCACCGATTTGTTGAAGGCCGGGATCGTCGATCCGGCCAAGGTCACCAAGCACGCGCTGCAGAATGCCGGTTCGATTGCCGGTCTGCTCCTGACCACCGAGGCACTGGTTGTCGAGGCACCGGAGAAGAGAAAAGCGGCAGCACCGGCGCCGCCGTACGACGACGAAGATCTCGATTTTTAATCTGGCTGAGGTTGCTGAAGATCAATGTAGAGAGGTAGATGGTCGCCTGGCGCTGACAACAGGGGGCTGGATCTTCAGCCCCGATGTATTTTGAGATGTGATATCCATGACAGAGATTTCAAGGAGACCTGGGACCCCAGCTATCATCGGCAGAAAAAAAGGGGAGTCCTCTCGACGACGCGATCTCGACGAAGAAATCGAAGAGGTCGATGAATCGCCCCGGCGTCCGATGATCGATCCAGATGAGCGAGACGACTACGAAGAGTGGCGGAGAGAACGGGGCGGTCGTGGCCGCAAACGCAGGAACAAGGCGGGCGGCCGGCACCGGCGTCACGAGGTTGACGAATACTGACCGCCGATTTCAAGAGTTCCGCCTGAGGCAGGGCCCCAGTGAGCCTTCTACCGATTTGAATGACCGCGGATCGGGGTGAATCAGGGGACCGTGGCCTACCCCAATCCCCAATCCTCCATCCGCCGCTCCACTTCGTCCGCAGCAGCCGGACGCTGGAAGAAGAACCCTTGCCCAAGAGTGCAGCCGATCTCAGAAAGGGTATCGACGGTTTCGGGCTCTTCGATCCCCTCGGCGACGGCGGCGAGATCGAGGTCATGGGCCAGCTGCACCGTGGCGCGGACAATCGCGCGACTTTGGAAATCGCACCGCATGTCTCCCACGAACGCCCGGTCGATCTTCAAGGCGTGGATCCGATACCGCTTGAGAAACTCCAACGACGAGTATCCGGTCCCGAAATCGTCGATCACCACGCGTGCTCCGAAGTCGGAGATCCCCGACAGTGTCGTACTGGTAGCTTCGAGATCGATCAGCAGAGCCGTCTCGGTCAGCTCGAACTCCACCGTGCCCGGGTCGACCTGGGCCTGATCGATGATTCTGGCGAGACGTTTCGCGCACGAGCGATCGAGCAGATTCCGGGTCGACAGGTTGACCGCCATCGTGAGGTTCGGTTCCTTTCGCTGCCATTCCCTGAGCTGCTCGAGGGCTTTCTCGACGACCCAGTAGGTCAGCGGGTGGATCAGGTCGCCGACCTCGGCGAGCGGGATGAAGCTACCGGGGAGCAGGAGCCCCAGCCTCGGGTGCTGCCAGCGGACCAGTGCTTCGAATCCGATCGGCCGGCCGTCCTTCAGACGGACCATCGGCTGGTAGTGAAGGGCCAGCTGGTTGTCCCGTATCGCTCGTCCGAGGTCGGAGGCCAGCTCCAGTCGCTCCGGCGTGTGCTGGTCGAGATCGGGCCTGTATCGCACGATGCGTGTCGAGGTACGCTTGGCGTGATTGACTGCCACATCGGCGCATCGGAGCAGCTCCGAGCTGTCGGCGGCGTCATCGGGAAAGATGGAGATCCCGGCGCTCGCCTCGACCTCGAGAGTCAAACCCCTGACCTCGAAGGGCGCCGCCAACGCCCTCAGAAGGCTGCGCGTCACGACCTCGCTGTCGGTGTCCTGTTCCAGATCCGGGAGGAACACCGCAAATTCGTCGCCGGCCAACCGGAACACCGAGGGGGCTCGCTCGGCGAGGGCCGAGTCGATCCTCGGGCCGATTTGGGCCAGAAGCTGGTCACCAACGTGGTGCCCGAGGGCATCGTTGAACTCCTTGAAGCGATCGATGTCGATCAGGATCAGACCGATGCTGCGGCGATCACCGTCTCCCGAGGAGGCACAATCCAAAAACCAACGGTGCAGCCCCTCGCGGTTGGGCAGCCCGGTCAACATATCATGAAAGGCCATGTGCTCCAGACGAGCGACGTGACGGGCGTTGATGAGGGCGAGTGCCACGGTCCGTCCGATCGTCAAGAAGCTCTCCAGGTCTTCGCGCGCCACGGTGTTGTGATCGCGGTAGGCGAGGTTGATAGTGCCGAGCGCCTGTTTCTCGAACACCATTGGAATCGAGACCACGGACTTGAACCCGGCGTGAGCCAGTTTCGGTCTCATTGTCGGGTCGACTCTCTCGTCACTCTCGATGTCCTGGCTGACAAAAGGCTCGAGGTTCGAGATCGCCAAACCGCTCAGGCTGCCCTCGACTGGAATCGTCCGGCCGGCGGCGAGGATGGTCTCATCGAAACCGTGGTGGGCTTTCAGATCCATCGTCGCGCCCCGGTCGTTGAGCAGGTACACGGCAACCATCGGCGGACGACTGAGCTGGATGAAAGTGTCCACGGCCTCCTGGGCGATCGTGTCGACGTCGAGCGTGCGCTTCAGCCGGTCCGCCAGACGGTTCACCAAGGCGAGCGACTCGTGGCGTTTTTCGAGCTCCACATTCGACTGCACGAGCTTCGACTCGGCCCTCAGGCGAGCCTGTTGAAACGCCCCGGTGATCGCACCCACCAGTGAGAAGATCACCAGCCCAACGAACTGCCCGAGAACCTCCTCGTGGCCCATATTGGCCGACAGCAGGACCGTGTTCACCGTGCTGACAATCAGGTAGGCAAGCCCCGAACCCGAGGCGACGAGAACACCTCCGGGGAGACCCTGGCTGGTGCTTCCCCAGAGAATCGGCACCAGATAGAGCAGCGCGAACCAGCCGCCGTGCTGCGGTTGCAGCAGGATCAGCGGGCTGACCACGAGGGTAGCGCCGACGACGAGTGCGGCGCCAACGGCGAGGTCTCGTCGGGCCCGTCGTCCCGCTCCACGGGCACTGCCGCCCGGCCGTGTTTCGACGGCATCCGCTACCGGCGTCTCTCCGGGCAGCGGAACAATCCATCGTGGAAACCTCCAGCTCGTCACCATCAAGATGAATGGCGCAATGATGAGCAGGCTCGTAACGGCACTGCTGAACCAGTAGACGATCCCGTTCCAAAAGGCGTCTCTCCCCATGGTTCGCAGGAACAAGGTCGCGCTGCCGGTTCCCGCAATCACCAGTGACCCGACCACGGCGGCGCCGAGAAACGCAAGATACGACCGCAGGTCGGGAAGTCGACGATTCACCCTCGGTACCAGGCGGAAAACTGTGTAGGCGATCCCACCGACCAGCAGGTAGGCACCGGTTTGGATCGACACTACGAACGCGCTGGCCCCCCCAAGTAAGGTATCGATGACATAGGCGATCAACGATCCGAGAAGTCCAACTGGTCCAAGCAGCACACCGGTCGTCAGATGGAGCACCACCCACGGCTCGAGCCGTGCCGTCAGCGGGTACGTGACCATGAGGTGGCCGAGACCCGCGACGGCGCAGCCGGCGAGGAGACCGGCTCCGAAGCGCAGAACCCCGCGGAGAGGCGCGTTGGGCTCGGTCGGACCCGTCACCGCGGTTGGACCTCGATCGGAGCTTTTCGAGCTCTTGTGAACGCGGCGACGGTCTGCATATCATCCATGGTGTTTCGGTGACTCGAAAAGATGGGCTCCAGTGAGATTCACGCTATCGGTCGGGCCTTTGGTGAATCCAAGTCTCTCAAACCAGAGTAACAACATTGTCAATCAGTCGCGACTCTCAGAGTAAGGTGTCAGGAACTGCGTCTGTATTCCTCCGCGTACCGGAGGCTTCATTGTGCTGTCCATTCCGTGATGGTATCAATGATGACCGTCCGGTCGTGTCGCTGAGGTCGGCCGCCACCACAGCCCTTCGATGCCGGCGGAATCACGGCCAACGGGGCAGACGGTCATGTTGGCGGGGGTCGGGATTCGGCTCAGATCGACTCGATCTGATGTCGGAAGACGCTGGGCGCCATCCCGGTCCAGCGCCTGAACGCTCGCGAGAAACTCGAGATCTCCGAGAATCCGAGCAAGTACGTGATCTCGCTCAGGGTCAGCGAGCGGTCGCGGATGAAGCGTTCTGCAAGCTCACGGCGAACTCCGTCCAGCTCCTTTGCGTACGACGTGCCCTCGTCGTGCAGCTTGCGCTGAAGAGTCCGCGGGCTCAGGTGCAGCCACTCGGCCACCTGGCGCTCGGTGACCGTGCCCGAGGGCAGCTCGTCGATCAGCCGCGCCCGCACTCGCTTGGCGATTCCTGTGCCGCGGAGTTCGGCGAGGTAGCCGGCGATTACGCGTTCGTTGGCGTGTGCAAGCTCTGTGTTGGCGCTGGGCAGCCTCGTGCGCGCATCGCACGCATCGACGAAGATGGCTGTCTGCTTCGCGTCGTAGTGAATTGGCGCGTTGAAAAATTCCTGCCTTCGCCGCCGACAACCCATTCCACCGTGCGAAAGATCGACCGCCTTGGGTGTGAAACCCGGTCCGGAGGAAACACGGCACATGTGGACGATGTTGGCAGCCGAGGCATCGATCACCACCGGCAACGGCTCGACTCCCGCCCTGGGATCCGCGGACACGGTGAGTCGGAGGCTGCCGGCGGTTTCCTCGAGGTTGACGTTGGCGGCAGTGGAGATGATGCCCGAGTATCGTACGAAGCGCCGAAAGCCCTCCTCGAGGGTTGTGCTCGCCAGCCAGGCGTATCCGAGACCGCCCCAGGTAGTTGGATGCCACTGCTCGGCGGCAACAAGCCCGAAGCAGGGGTCGCGCGTGCGCTCCGCCGCCACCCGCCACAGCCGCTGCATCGCCGGCACCGGATAGCGGCCGTTGGCATCGTTGAGCATGGCCGGGTCGAGACCGACCTCGTCGAACACGGCTTGGCCGTCAATGCCGTAAGTCGCCAGAGCGTCCCAGATCAGCCGCGCCCACGATGTGATGGTCGAAAACTGCACGAGACACGCCTCCTGCTCGAAAGTCGGCCGACGTTCAGTGCCAACCGAATCGAGGACACCCACCAGACACCGAATGGCGCCGTTTGTCAACACATTGGCGCGTTTCGTCAAGCCCGCGGCGGTGAATGATGGCAGAGTGAACCTCTGCGGCCGCAATCTACCGATTGAGCACACACGACACCGCAGGCCACGGCCGAAACCCATCAACGAGGAGTCTCTCTCGTGTTTGAAGCACGGAGTCGCGAATTCGATATGTGTGACACATCCGACCCGAACGTCAGGACCATCCTTCAGGAGGGCCCATTCTCCGAGGAGCTCGTCATGAGCTGGCCGAGCGAGATGCGCAAGGACTACCTGGAGCTTCTCGCAGAAGACCTCGATACCCACGGTCTCGAGGAGTTTCAGCGCCTGCGCCGCACCATCGGCGAGGCCTATCTGCTCAGCCTCGGCAAGCCCATCGAGGCCCATACCGTCCTCCTCGAGGCCTGGAACCGGTTGACCGGAGGCGCGCAGCCGCCCAAGCTGCCGGATTTTCTCGAGTTCTGAGCACCGCAGATCATCAGAGCGCTCTTTACGGTTTACGAGTTCGTCCGGCAGGCCAAGAAGCCGAGAATGACGGTCAATGAAAGGCGCCGGGAAAACCTCGAATACGGAAGACCGAGGAATGCCGGATTGCCCTGGTCCGAGGAGGACCGTGCGGCGGTCGCATCGGGTTTCGAAGAGGGAAAGAATTTCGGCGAGCTGGCGGTTGCGTTGGAACGCAGCAGCGGAGCGATCCGCGCGGAGCTGATCAGGCAGGGACTGGTGCCTCCAGATTACCAGTTGGCTGCAGAACCGCTTTTGTGCGACGCGACCTCCGAGCTCTTCTCGACGAGCTCGGCCGGGGGCACGGTGATGATGAGCTCGTCATCGCTCGACTCGACGGAGGTGCCAGTAAAGACTCCGCTCAGTCCTTCGGCCGTGACGGTGATGGTGTCACCATCGATCACTACCGTGGGGTCACTCGAGAACCCGGCCATCGAAACCTCGCGAAAACCGTCGAGGAACGGATGATCGCCCGCCGGGACGGTCAACGCGATCACGCCGTCCAAGGAGCCTCGCACGAAATGCGGGTTGTTCAGCTCGAGCTCGCCCCGAGGATGGCTTGCGTTCAGAAGGTGAGCTTGAAGGGCCTCGCCGCGATCGAGCACCTCCACCGCCATCGGGTCGAAGCGGACCATCTCCAGGGACTCGTTCGCATCGGCGAGGCGAACAATGACCCGTTTGGAGCGCGCTGCAAAGTCCTCGGAGAGGGCCTCTCTCTCGGCTGCGAGACGAGCCACGGCGGCCCCGGCCCGGTCGGCGACGGCGGCCTCTTCGCCGGCAGTCAAGGCGGCGGGTGGAATGTCGTGTGCCGCCAGGCTCGCCATCCGTCCGTTCCGGATCGCCAAGGCGCCGGCGGCCCACGTCGCCGTGGCCTCTGCGGTCTCTGACTCGACCGCGCGCGCCAAAGACTCCTCCTCGAGGAGAAGCAGACGGTAGTTCTCGAGGTCGGCCATCGGATAGGCGGTGGCGTCGAAGCCCGGCCACAGGTCCATCTCGGCCGCGTGATCGAAAGCCGCGATGACCTCGAACGGATCGACGATCTGGACCTGCGCGACTCCAGCGGTCATCAGAATGCTCATCAGGACGACGGCTGCGATTCGAGAGTCCATGGCGATCTCCGTTCTACTAAAATCTTAGTAAGAAATCTCCGCTGCAGGGTTTCCTTCCAGTCTTTCTCGAGCCAGGCGCCCACATTGCGAGCAACTTGTGGCGCGCACGTCCGTACTGCCGAGAGACGGCAACCGCCCCGGGGTTTCGACTGTGTGCTCGATAGCTCCGGTGAGGATTTTCATTGCCGTCCTGCGGGAGGTTCGATGCGTGCACGATGTGGTGGTGGCTGTGATCGGAGATGTTTCATCACGACCGGGATCGGTGCGGCGGCATGGGCGGCGGTGCCCGTTTCCCTCCGCGGCGCGCAGGCATCCGCCCCAATCGGCGTTGCGGGGGCGATGGGCGAGATCGAGGCGTCGGAGACGCTCTCGGTCGACGAGAAGCGCGACCGCCGACCCAATTTGCCGGCATCCGCAGCCCAATCACCGAGCGGGCACAGCTCGAGCCGCGGATCAAAGTGCTCGAGGCGGCCTGTGGAGACAAGATCACCGGACCGCTGACCCACATCCTCCGCTTCGACACCCCGGTGGAGGGCTACGACTCGGAGATCGGCTTCCCGGTTTCGTTGCCGGTGGACGCCGGCGATGTTTCAACCCACACGCTGCGCGAGATGCACTTCTTCAGCCGGCCTCACGACGGCCCGACGGACAGTCTCGGCGCCACGATCGGCTCGTTGTATGAATATATGAGGACCGTCGGCCTGTCGCCCGAGCTCGAGCTGGTGGAGGTTTACGGCGAGCATCGCTCGGGTCGGCAACTGGGTGGCACGGTGCAGGTGATGGCGTCGTTTCTCGCCTGGCCGGAGGTGTACCGCGACCAGCTCGAACGCGTGCTGGGCCCCGCGTCGGCCGCCGCGATCTGGCGGGGGGGCGAAGCGCTGACGCCGCACACCCCGGTCGACCCGCGCTGCGCGTGGGCCGGCGCGACCATCGATCGGCTCAAGGCCCGCACCAACCCCGAGCAGCAGTTCGACATCCTGTCCCGGGTGGCGCTGGTGCGACCGCAAGAGGACATTCGAGCCTACAAGGCCATCTACGAAGAGGCCGGCGATATCTCAGCGGTCTTTCGTGCGCAGGAGGCCAAGCTCGCGACTACCCCGACCGGAGGCTTCCTCGACCCGCCGCGTTGCGACGGCACGATCCTCCATGTCAGCAAGGTCGCGCGCGACCGCGAGGCCTACGATGCCGCGACCACGCCGCGAGAGAAGCGCCGGGCCTACTGCTTCTGCAATCTGATTCGCGAGGCCGAGGCTCCGGAGGTCGACCCGATTTTCTGCTACCGCGCCGCCGGCTGGGCGCGCCAGTTCTGGGAACCGATTCTCGAAATGGAGTTCTCAAGCTGCACCATCACCCACTCGATTCTCAAGGGAGACGGTTTCTGTGCGTGGGACTACCACCTGCCGAGGCCGTTGACCCGGCCGGCGTGATTCGGTAGTCGCCCTTACTGGATGGCCTCCATCATGGCGCGAGCACCAGCCGCATCCGGGTCATCCGGCGTTGCATCGACAAACGCCTGCAGGTGCTTCCGCGCTGCCTCGTTGTCGCCTGCGTTGACCAGTATCAGGCCCATCACGTAGTTGGCGCGAGCGTCCTCGGGGTCGAGCGCGAGCAGCTGCTCGACGAGCTGCCTCGACTGGTCATACTGATTATTCTCGAACAGGTTGTAGGCATGCTCGTTGACTGCCGTTGACACGTAGGGATAGTCCACGGCGGCAAGAGCTTCGATGGCCTCGGGAAGCTGGTCGCTGCCGCTTCGAAGAAAGGCCTCAAAGCGGTATTTCAGGGCCGATTTGTTGTCCGGATCCAGGGCCAGTGCACGGTCGCACGCGGTCAGCGCCATGTCGAAATCGCCTCGACCCAGATACAAACCGGCCAGGGCGACGTGGGCGTTCGTCAGTGTCGGGTCCAACTCGGCCGCCTGCTCGAAATGCGCCACGGCCTGGTCGACCTTTCGCTTCTGGTACAGGTCGACGCCTTCGTTGAAGATCTGCCCCGCGACGTCGGCGCTGTTGCCGGTGGATTTCAGGGCCTCGGCCGCTGCGGCGGCCTCGGCGGCGTGGCCCAGGGTCTTGTTGGCTCGATACGACGCGACCAGTGCGGCGAGGTTGGTCGGGTCAATTTCCAGTGCCCGAGCCGAGTACCCTTTGGCATCGGTCCATTCCTGCTGCTGCATCGTGATGAGGCACAGTGCCGACAGGGCCTCGATCATGGAATCGTTGTGCCCGAGGGCGGCTTCGAAATGCTCGCGTGCGGTGACGAAATCTCCGGCGGTGTAGGCCTCGGCACCTTTGTTGTAGCTCTCCATTGCCTCGAAGACACCCGGGTTTTCGCGCCGCCGAACGATCTCGGCCTTGCCTTCGGCGATCTCCTGCTGCGTCAGCATGGTGACGGTGCGCTCATGGTCCTCACCGGCCGAAAACTCGATGACCATTTCGAAACCGACGTAGTCGCTTTTCTGGAACTGTGCCTTGTAGCTCAACGAGGCGTCCTCGACCGCGATCTCGAAGCGGCCGTTCTTGTCGGACTTGGCCGTGAATCGGATCGAAGGGTCGTCCTCGGAGGTCAAGACCACAGAGACCTTCTTGATGGGTGTGCCCGAAAAGTCGACGACCGTGCCCTTGAGAACCGCCGATGAGGCTTCCGGTGCCGAAACGACGATGATCGAAAGGATGGCGATCACCAGCAGGGCGGTGACGATGTTTCGAAAGAGACGAGACATGAAGAACCTCCGTTGTCAGGCACCGGTAAGAGCCTTCTGCCCGAGCTGGACTCTGACCTTGGCTGGACTTTTTGAGACCTCAGCGCCGCCGGCGCATCGGTGCCGGCAGCCCCGAAAGAAGGTCATTGTACCCGGACCGTCAAGCCGGTCACGCCGGTAGGCATCAGATTGGCGCCACTGATCACAGCCTCACGATTTCATGGGATCAGCCGGCGAAGCTCGAGAGCATGGCAGATCAGGTCTGCGCACCCGTTGAGACCCAGGCGCGCGCTGTCGAGCACCATGTCGTAGAGAGTCGCGTCGCTGGGATCGCAGTGAAAATGCCGGCGGACAAAGCCGGCACGACTGGCGTCGATTTCATCGAGCTTGCTGGCGGCCTCCTTGGGGTCGAACCCCTCGCGGTCGGCGAGGGCAGCCATCCGCACGGCGCGCGGGGCGACCACTCTGACTCGGAGACCGTGGTCCGGTGGCAGGACCAGGTTCGCGCCTCGTCCAACAACGATGACCCGCCCTTCGAAGGCAGCCAAAGAGATGACGCGGCTGAGCATCGACACATAGGAGTCCTGGAGCACGAGCCGTGAATTGAAGAGGTTGAGCATGGTCTCGGAAAACCACCCGATTCGGGTTTCGTCCATGAGCTCGAGAAGCCGCGGTTCGAGCTCGAGCCGCCGTGCCAGCAGGTGTACGAGCTCGCGGTCGAGGACCGACCATCCGAGTCGTTTGCCGATCTCAAGCGCGATCTCAGCACCTCCGGACTCCGCCTCGCGTGAGATCGTCAGGTACGGTCCCGGGACCGGGACGTCTTCCTTCTCGGCGGCAGCAACCGCGCGATCCAGAAGTGCCTGGAATCGCATTCTGACCTCCGCGGGTTGTGCCGCCACCGCCGCGAGTGTCTTGACCATGTTGAGATCCCTGTTCCTTAAGATATGGCCCGCTCCGGTTCTGCGCCACCGATCTGTCCCATTTCGGGATCACCGGCACATCTCGTTTCGATTTGTGCCACCACAATCGGGCACTGGAATTGCATTGTAAGAGGGCACCGAGGAGAGAATCGAGCGTTCCCGACCTCGAAACGTCTATTCGGATGACACCGGTTGGGCAACGCGGTTGATCGGTCCGAATCAGGTGGGCCATGGTGACGGGCACCCCCACCATCGCGAAACAAGGAGGCCTCTGGCATGCAGCCGCACAAGATCGCCCTGTGCCTCATCACGAAAGGACAGGAGTTTCAGCGTCTTCAGGCCGAGGACGCGAAACAAGCGGCCCGGAGGACCGGTGTTGAACTCGAGATCACCTACGGGGACAGCAACGAGGTGACCCAGATCAAGCAGATCTCGAGCTTCATCAACGCACCCGAAGGCGAACGCCCGGCTGCGATCGTGGTGGAGCCGGTCACCAGGGAGACCCACAGATCGATAGCGCAACGTGCGGTTCGCTCAGGCGTCGGCTGGGTGCTCCTCAACTCTCGGGCCGACTATCTCGACAGTCTCCGAGCAGAGAGCGGGTCCCTTCCGGTCTCTTCGGTCATGACGGACCAGATGGCGATCGGTCGTATCCAGGCCCGGCAGTTTCGGTCGCTGTTGCCGAACGGTGGCCAGGTTCTCTATGTGAAGCACGGCCCCTTCACCTGCGAGGCGGCCGCGGAACGTTGCGAAGGCATGGCGAAGGGAATCAACGGCGCGAAGATTGAGGTCCTGACGACGGTCAGCGACTGGACCGAGGAGGGCGCCGAGCAATCCGTGGAAAGGTGGTGCCGCATGACGGCCTCCAGGATGCCTCGCATCGACCTCGTCGGATGTCAGAACGACTCTCAGGCCCAGGGTGCGCGTCGCGCTCTGACGAGGCTTCGAAAGGATGGGGCGAACCTGCTCTACACGGGCTGTGATGGCTCGCCCGATTTTGGCCAACAGCTGGTCAAGCAAGGAGAGCTCGCCGCCACCATCATCACTCCGACAAGCGCCGGACCAGCTGTGGAGCTGGTCGCACGCTCCCTGACCCTGCGTCGACCCGCCCCTTCCATCAAGATGCTCACTCCACGGCCTTTCCCGGAGAACTGAGACGAGCTCTCCAGGTACCGCATTCAAGGGTGCCTCGTTCACCGTTGCACCATTGTCGACGTTTTCCTCCTCATCGCTGTGCCCCCAGCCGTCAGAGGGTGTCGTGTCGATGAGGGTGACGCCGCGGTCGAGGGCCGCGTGAATGGCCTGACCTCCTGTGGCCAGACGATAGACTCTATCCGCCGCCGAACTTGGCGAAGACCTCGGCCTCGGTGAGGGTCTCGCGTTCGCCTTCAAGCGCGTAACAGTCGGGCTTCTTTTCGATGAAGTACTCGACCTTGAGGTCGAAACCGTTCGCGTCATCGAGCGTCCCGAGACCGAGATGATAGGTGCCATGATGCGGCCCGGGCGCGGTGACCCTGTAGAAGAGCGACGACCCGCACACCGAGCAGAATCCACGCTCCGCCCATTCCGATGACTGGAACCTCGTGATCTTGTCATCTCCGCTCCAGGTGACGTCGTCGCTGCTGGCCGTCATCAAGAAGCTGCCGGTCCAGCGACGGCACATATCGCAGTGGCACATACCCCCTTCAGGGTCGATTCCCCTTGCGGTGTATTTCACCGCCCCACACAGGCACTGGCCGGTTCGGTCCATTGGATTCCTCCTTTGTAAGACCGATCAGACCCTGGCCACGGGCGCCAGGAGAGACAATATTAGCAGTGCCGCGAATCTTCGCAGATGCATGCCTTAGGGGGTGTCTGGTAGGGGGGCATCGAACACAGGAAGCCGGCATCCGAGAAGAATTCGCTGTCAAGCGAGGGTTGAGGAGAGCGAGACCTTCGAAATGCCGACAATCAGGCGGCGACACTTGAGGGCGGTGGATTCCAGCTCGACATGAACGCGGATCGAGGTGATTGCTGTTCGGTATGCTTCCGTGGAGGTGTACTGCATGCACATGCATGTTATGATGCAATTGGAGGTTCCCATGAGGACAACGATCGAGATTCGTGACGAGCATCGCGCCAAGCTCCTCGAGATGGCTGCACGGCGAGGAGAAAAGGGTTTTTCGTCCATCGTCTCCGAGGCCATCGAACTGCTCTTGGAGGCGCAATCTGCGCTCGACGAGGCGCGTTGCCGTGCACTCGAGGTTCGCGGATCCCTCGGCGAGCGTGAAGCAGATGATCTTCGCAAAGAAGCCTCCCAACTCCGGGCGGAGTGGAGATGATCATCGCGGACACCGATGTGCTGATCGATTTTCTGGCCGGAAAGGGCGTGGGCGCGGACGCGGTTGCCCGCGAGCTCGAGGATGGAGATCTGCACACTACGGCGATCACGCGACTCGAGTTGCTATCGGGCGCGAGGTCGAAGCGCCAGAAGAACACGATTATGAAACTGCTGGCAGCTGTTCCCGCCCTCCCGATCGATGAGGCTGCCGCCGATACAGCGGCGGAGGTGCGGCGTTCGCTCGAGAAAGCCGGCGAGGGAATTGGGATGGCGGACAGCCTGATCGCCGGAACAGTCCTGCGGCACGGCGGCGCGATATTGACTCGCAACCATCGCCACTTCGGCCGTGTTCACGGTTTGGTGCTCGCCAGGCTCGAATGAGGACGTGCCGTTTTCTGGCGGCTGGCGAGTGTCATTGGTTTTTTTCAGGAGCAATTCAGGGCGGCTCGTCAAGCGTGGCGACGAGCCGCCCTGAATTGCGGTGGTGCGAAAGGGGGTA